>SXMI01000249.1 GCA_005777415.1 Actinomycetota bacterium
CTGCGCCAGCGCACGTGTCGACACGCCCAGGCCGGTGCCGAACTCGACGACCGTGCGGCCATGCGCCAGCACCGACAGGATCGCCGCCTCCTCGTCGGTCACCGACAGCCTCGGGTCACCGGTCGTCGGCTCGCCCGGATCGTCCAAGTGCCGATAGCTGCCGTTGCTGTCGACCTCCAGCGTCATCCGGCGATGTCCCGACGGGCGTCACCGTCACCCATGAAGTAGTCCGCAGGCACCGGATCGGTGCGGGCGTCCTCGGGCCACCACACCTTCGCACCCTTGTGGTGGCCGACGTGCAGCGTCGTATCGACGTACACCTTCCACCCGGCTTCACGCGCCCGCAGGCAGAAACTGAGATCCTCGCCGAGCTCCCATTCGCCGGCGTCGGTCGTGAACTGGTCGTAGCCGAACCATGAGTGGATCGACCCCCCACGCTTCAGCCGCATGTCCTCGAGCACGTCACGGTGCACCAGCAGGCAGCCGGTGCCGGTCGCAGCGACCTCGCCGACGACGTTGTCCTGATAGTCGAGCATGACCCTGGTGATGGCGTCGTCGTCGTCGATGAACATGGTCGGCACGGCACCCTCGGCCGTCACGATCACACACAGAGCCCCGAGCATCTTCACGTCACACTCGACGGCACGAGCGATCAGCCGGTGCAGCGTGTCCGGCTTGAACACCATGTCGGAGTCGACGAACCACAGCCATTCGGCCTCGGGCGTGTTGTCGAGGAACTCGACCACCAGCCGGTTTCGGGCCTTGGCCAAGTTCGCACCGGCCTCGATGGCGACGTAGTTCCACAGCAGGCGCAGGTCGATCGGTGTCGGCGACTCGGGACAGCCGAGCGCCTCCCACGCCTGCACCGCCCGCTCCCGGTCGAACACGTCCAGCTCGACGTAGGACCGCAGGAAGCGGGTGGAGATGTCGTGGCCGCTCGACGGAAACGCCAGCAGTGCACGACCCGGATGCCGGTCTGCGCCTTCTGTCATGGCAGCACGCTAACAGTTGAACGACGAAGGCCGGGCCACCCGAAGGTGACCCGGCCCGCATCGGACGTGGCAGTCGGGGGGAGGCGTCAGCTCAGGACGTTCTTGAAGCCCGTCCCGGTCACGACGCAGGTGGCCACCGGGTAGCGGCCGGCCGTGAAGGCCGAGTAGCCGAACACGACCATCTGCACCGACAGCTGGTCGCCCTTGACCTCCTCGAACGTCAGGCCCACCGGAGCCGAGGCGTCCTCCATGAACAGGACGTCCTGGCGGCGGGTGACGATGATCCGGTCCTCGTCGGTGCTGGCCCCGAGGTTCGTGGGGATGCCGGCGTCGGTCACGACCGGGATGCCGACGAGGCTCCCGACGATCCCGTAGCCGGCAGCCGCACCGTTGCCCTGAGCGTTGAAGCCCGGACCGTCGACCTGCACGAACGGCCGGTTCGACGTGTCGGAGGCGGCGCACAGGAACGCCCACCGGCGGGGGTGCATGATGATGAGGTCCGCAGCGGCGAAGCGGCTGGCGTTCACCTTGCCGACGGCGTTGTGGATCGACGTCATCAGCGTCGCACCGGTGGTCCCGGTGAACGCAGCGGTCTGCACCGACGTGGTGTTGAGGATGCCCCAGTGGCCACCGCCGGTCCCGTCACCGGAGATCGCCGAGACGTTCACCTTGGTGGCGTACTCGGCGAACAGGTCCGACAGCAGGATGTTGGCGATGCCGGTGCCCCGGTCGACGGCCTGGCGGGACACGACCTGCTGGCCGGCGAACGTCCGCACCGGGACCGTCAGGTCGGACTCGGTCATCGTCGTGTTGGACACGCCGGTGTTCTGCGTCTCCTGTGCGGCGACCGTGGTCGACCCGCTGCCCCTCGGGATGGTGAGGGTCATGCCGGCCTCGGGCAGCGGCACCGAGGTGACGTTGCTGAGGAACGGACGACCCGACTCCAGGTTGGGGGCGTACAGGTCGGTGAGGTACTGCGGGACGACGAGTCCGCCGAAGTTGCCGGTGGTGGACCGGTAGTCGACGAGCGCCTCGGCCCGGGCCCGCTGCACCCGCTCGGTCGCCTCGGCGTCCCGGAGGATGGTCGACCGGTAGGCGTCCTGCAGGAAGTTGTGCTGGCTGTCGGGCCGGTAGGTCCGCTCCTCACGACCGACCTGGACCGTCGGCACACCGAGTGCCTTCCGGGCCTCGTCGGCCTTGACCTTGCGGTCCTCGAGCTCGACCAGCTCGGCCTCACGGGCGGTGAGCTCGTCGATGCGGTCGTCGATGGAGCGCAGCTCGGCGCGTGCGGCGTCGAACTTGGTGGCCTCGTCTGCGGACAGCTCGGAGCGGCCCTCGGTCTCGGCGACGGACAGAATGGCCTCGACGGCCTCGGCCGCGGCGTCACGGTCGTCGAGCGCCTTGGCGATCAGGGAGCGGATCTGCTCCAGCATGGTGAACCTCACAGGGTCGTAGGGATGTGAACCGACCGGGTGACTCTGCGGTGCCGACCAGGTGGGGCGAACCCCGGCGTGGTCGACGGCCGATCGTCGGCGCAGTCCTCTTGCGTACAGACTACCGCCGCTTGCGGGACGCATCGACAGCCTGCTGCCGACGGGCGTGCGACACCGACCGACCCGGCTTGTCGTCGGTCGTCTCGGCCGTGCCGGCCTCGTCGTCGTCCCGCAACTTCACGACGGTCGACGGGTTGGCCGGGTAGGTCACCACCGACACGTCGAACAGCTTGACCTCAGAGATGGTCCGCACCGTGTAGTCGGCGTTCCACGACTGGCGCACCGGCGTGAAGGCGAACGACATCGCCGACATGTCACCCCGCTCCAGCGCCGAACGCACCTCGGCGGCGGTCGGGTTCGACGGGTCGAGCGTCGCCGAGATCCGCAGGCCGATGTCGTCGGACTCCAGCGTCAGGGTCTTGGACCTGGTGTGCGCCAGCGGGATGCCGTCGTGGTTGACGAGCAGCGGCACCGCCGCCTCGCCTGCGCTCTTGGTCGCAGCGCCACGGCTGATGACCTCGGTGAAGCCACCCGCCTCCGGCCCCCCGGCGATGTCGTAGCGGAAGTCGTACACGGTGGCGTAGCCCTCGATGACCGGCAGGCCGTCCTCGGACTCACGCAGCTCGACCCGCTCGATGTAGCGGGTCTCACGATCCGGCACCGACACCCCGTCATCGGTCCGCACATAGTCGCCCATGCCGACCATGCTACGCGCCGCCTCGGCGTCGATGATCCCCGACGCCCAATCACGGCCGGCGTCGCCACCCCAGGCGTCCCACGCCACACGGCCCGGTGACGGATAGCCGTCGTCGCCACGATCGAAACCTTCGGCGTCACGGTCGCTGGCGTGACGACCGAAGTAGTTCGCCATCCGGCCGATCGTCTCCCGGCTCACAGCCTCGCCCGCAGCCAGCTGGGCGGCACGGGCACGACCCACGTCGGTGAAGCCGTCGCCGGCCAGACCCTCGGCGATCCAGTCCAACGCACGGGCCGCAGCAGCCTGCACCGCCTGCGGTGGCGTGTAGCTGTCCTGGCGTTCCTCGTCCTCGGACTCGGCCATGTAGAGCGCCGACACCTGGGCGTCGGCATCGGCGTAGCTGGCGTGGCAGCCTTCGAGCTCGCCGTCGTCGACCTTGTGCACACCGAACGGACGGTCCACCGGACAGGCAGCGTCCTCCTGAACGATCTCCCACGGCATCAGATCGCCTCCTCGTCGTCATCGTCGCTGTCGTCCTCGACGTCGAGGCCCGGCGGCGTCGTCTCCGGTAGCGGCGGACGGTCCTCGATCTGACGCACCTCGTTGACCGTCAGGAACCCGGACGTAATCGCAACAGCGTGCGCCTCGTAGCGGGTCTTCAGGTCGGAACGCAGCACGCCGTCCACGTTGAACTTCACTCGGTTCGGTCCCGGCACCAGCGACGACAGCCCGTCCTCCAAGGCAATCAGGTACGGCATCAGGCCGAACGTCAGGAAGTCCGCCGCCCGCTGCTCCCGGTTGGCATACGTCACCGACGATCCAGAGGTGGCACCACCGATCATCTCGGGTGCGATGCCGTAGATGCGTGCGATCTGCTCGACGGTGAACCGCTGCTGGTCGAGGAACTGCGCCTCGTCCGGTGCGACGCTGATCCGCTCGTAGCGCAGCCCGGCACCCATCACCGCAGGCTCACGGTTCCCGGCCGTCGACCCGACGAACGCAGACTTAATGCCCTGCGCCTGCTCCTGGGTCAGCTCGGTGTCCGAGTACAGGATCGCATTGGGTGTGCCGCCACCGGTGAAGAAGTCCGTTCCGAACCGCTCGGCCGACAGACCCCCGGCGATCGTCTGCTTGGCGTGCTGCACCGGCGACAGGCCGTAGGGTGCACCCGGCATCGTGAAGATCGGCACGTGCCACAGCGGACCCTCCGGGTACCGCCGCATGTCCTGACGGTCGACCGTCACCACCCAGCCGTCCCGCTCGTCGGCCCGCCACTGCACCACCGACGGGTCCAACAGCTCGACAGTCGTCGGGTAGCCGTTCGCACCGACCGACGTCACCAGGCCGTAGGCGTTGCCGGCGGTCAGCAACGACGACCACACCTGATACAGCCAGGTCGACAGCGTCACACCCGGTTGCGGCCGGTCGAACAGGACCGACCTCGGCACGTCCACCGTCAGGCCGTCCCGCCGCCGCTGCTGGTCCAGCGGCAGCGTCGAACCCAACCCGGCCAGCAGACGGATGCACGCCCACACCGCTGACAGTCGCATCGCCGAGTCGGTCGTCACGACCGGCGGCATCGTGCCGGTGCGGCGACGGTCGTTCATCATCGCAAGCACGTCATCGGCCGAGAACTTGCGCTGCTCAGGTGCAGCACGTCGGAACAGTCCCATCAGTCACGCTCCAGCAGGTAGCCGACCGTCACCAACGCCGCACCCGTCACGGCGATCCCGAGCGGCGGCGTGACAAGCCAAGCGGCCAGCACGATCAGCACCACACCGAGCAGCTCGAGCAGCGTGGCAAACAGATCCATGATCCTCGGCTCAGTAGGCGAACACGGGCGCAGGCTTCTGCACCTCGTCATCCAGAGTAGTGGCACCCCACAAGGCCAATGTCGCTGCGACCAGCGGCGAGATGTCGACCGCTGACGACGACCTCGACCACGCCCACGCATCGCCCAGCTTGCGGGTCGCAGCACCCGCCACCGCCGTGGTCATGTCGACCTGGTCGGTGTGACGCACACGCCGGTTCGCCACGGCGTCGTAGAACCGGCCGCAGGCCGACGCCATCTGTCGCGGCCCGGTCGTCTCGACCCGCAGACCAGCCGCCTCCATCTCCGGCACGAACGTCGACGCCGGGCCCGCAGCGTCCATCACGAACGCCTTCGGTGAGTAGCGGTCGTTCAGCTCGATGCACCGGGACACGACCCACTCGGTGCCCGGCCGGCGGTCCGCCAGCTCGAACACCGTGCCGTCGCACACGACGATCGACGACATCGCCCGGTCCGGTGCCACGTCCACTGCGAACACCACACCGTCGACACCCGGCGACACGTCCCCGGCGCACGCCTCCCAGCTGCGGGCCGGGATCTTGCTGGCGAACGCCTGCGCCGTCCACCGGTTCAGGTAGGCACGCTCGAACTCGGCCGGTTCCTTCGACAGCTGCTCAGCGGCGATGCTCTCCACCGGGATCGTGCGGCCAAGGCTCGGGATGCACCGCCACCACGTCGCCGGGTCCGACGGGTCGTCCTCGCTGTCGGCCGACCACTCGAAGTACGCCAGCCCCGAGTCGACGCCGTCCCGGACGGCATCACGACCACGCTCCACCTTCGCCTTCAGGTAGACCGACTCGGCGTGACCCGCCGTCGAGATGACCCACATCTGCGGCTCGGGACGAGTGATCATCGCCGGTGAGAACCCTTGGTCAAGCCGATGGTCCTTGAACTCGAACGCCTCGTCCACCACCGCCAGGTCGATCTGCCGGCCGTGGCCCGCACGGTCCGTCGGCGACAGCACCTCATGCAGCGACCCGTTGTGCCACCGGATCGACTCGTCGCCGTTCGACCACCGGATGTCATACAGCCCGGCCAGCGTCGACGCCTCGAGCATCGGCACCTGGTCGTCCCGCCACTTCTTGCGTGCCGCCTGACCGTCCTGGGCCGTGTAGACGATCCGGGCCCCCGGCTGGTGCAACGCACGCCACACCATGACCGCCATCATCAGCGTCGTCTTGCCCGACTGGCGTGGCACCGTCACCGTCACGTCCCGGTACACCAGCAGACCGGACTCCGGGTCGAACTCCAACGCCACGTCGACGACATGCTGCTGCCACGGCATCAGCGGCGTGCCCAGGCGCTCGGCGATGATCGCCACCGCCGGACCATGCGACGGCCGGTCAGTCCGACTCGACGTGAACCGCGGCGGACAGCTCGGCAGCGAGGAGCTCGAAGGCGTCACCGGCAACCTCCTCCCGTCGCAGCTCGGCGAGCAACGCCCGCAGTTCCTTCACCAGCGGACCCGAGACGTCGCCGGCGTCGATGCTCGCAGCCACCGCCGTCGCCAGCTCGGCCAGCGGCTCGAGGTCGTCGCACCAGTCGTCGTCGCCACGCCTGGTGGTCAGCCATCCGGCCAGCACCGGACCGACGCCCTTCGGCTTCGCCGGCCTACCCACAGGTCATCCCCAGCTTGTCCACAACGATTCCCACAGGTTCAGACTAGACCCGGACCGTTTCCGGCCGAATCCACAGGTTTCCCACAGGTCGTCCCCAGGTTGTCC
>SXMI01000250.1 GCA_005777415.1 Actinomycetota bacterium
AGCACAACGAGCTGGTCACCCGCGCCGAGGACATCCCGCTCGCCATCCGACAGGCCTTCCACATCGCCACGACCGGTCGTCCCGGGCCGGTCCTGGTCGACATCCCCAAGGACATCGTCGATCCGGTGAACCCGAACTCGGCGCTCGACTGGTACTGGCCGACCGACGCGGAGGTGGCCTCGAGCCTGCCGGGCTACTCGCCCAGGACCGAGGGTGAGCCCGAGCTGATCCGGGCCGCCGCCGAGCTGATCCTGGCGGCCCGCCGCCCCGTCATCTACGCCGGTGGTGGGATCCTGAAGGCCCGGGCCGCCGAGGCGCTCCGCGAGCTCGCGGAGCTGACCGACATCCACGTGGTCACGACGCTCATGGCCCGCGGCGCCTTCCCCGACGACCACCCGCTCTGCCTCGGCATGCCCGGGATGCACGGCAACTACACGGCGGTGACCGCCATGCAGGAGGCGGACCTGTTGATCGCACTCGGCAGCCGGTTCGACGACCGGGTGACCGGCAAGGTCGACGCGTTCGCCCCCGGGGCCAAGGTGATCCACGTCGACATCGACCCTGCCGAGCTCGGCAAGGTCCGGCGGGCCGACGTGGCGATCGTCGGCGACTGCCGGCTCGTCATCGAGGAGCTGGTGACGGCCGTGCGGGACCTGTCGGGCGGTGACGTCGCCGCCGCGCAGCCGGACCGAAGCGAGTGGCGGTCGACGGTCTCCGGCTGGCAGGAGCGCTTCCCGCTGGTCTACGGGGCGTCGGCCGACGGCGACCTGCTCAAGCCCCAGTTCGTCCTGGAGCAGCTCCGTGAGCGGGCCCCCGAGGACTGCATCGTCGCCTCGGGCGTGGGCCAGCACCAGATGTGGACCTCCCAGTACTGGCGGTTCAACCACCCGTACACCTGGGTGAACTCCGGCGGCCTCGGCACGATGGGCGTCTCGGTCCCCGCCGCCATCGGCGCCAAGGTGGGTCGCCCCGACCGGATGGTCTGGGCGGTCGACGGCGACGGCTGCTTCCAGATGACGGCCCAGGAGCTGGTGACCGCGGCCACCGAGCGGATCCCGGTCAAGGTGGCGATCCTCAACAACGCCTACCTGGGCATGGTCCGGCAGTGGCAGGAGATGTTCTACGACGAGCGGTACTCCGAGGTGTACCTGTCGCCGGACCTGCCCGACTACGTCAAGTGGTCCGAGGCCATGGGGTGTGTGGCCATGCGCGTCGAGTCGCCCGACGAGGTCGGCCCGGCGATCGACAAGGCGAACGAGATCGACGACCGACCGGTGGTGCTCGAGTTCCGGACCGACTCCAACGAGAAGGTGTTCCCCATGGTTCCGGCGGGTCGGAGCAACTCCGACATCGTCGTCGACCCGTCGCAGCCGGACCCCCGGGGCGGGGGTGCGCGGTGAACCTGCCCGCACCCCCCGGGCCGCCGCCCCGTCACCACGTGCTCTCGGTGCTCGTCGAGAACCGGGCCGGGGTGCTCGCCCGGGTGGCCGGGCTGTTCGCCCGCCGGGGCTACAACATCTTCTCCCTGGCCGTCGCCCCGACCGACGACGACCGGTTCTCGCGCCTGACCGTCGTCGTCGACGTCGAGTCGGCGCCCCTCGAGCAGATTGTCCGCCAGCTCGACAAGCTGGTGAACGTCATCGCCATCTCCGAGCTGGACCCGCGCCAGTCGGTCGAGCGCGAGCTGGTGCTGCTCACCGTCCGGGCCACGCCGACGGAACGGGACGGGATCGAGCAGGTCCTCGAGCGGTTCGACGGGCGCGTCCTCGACGTCGGCGAGGCGGAGCTGACGGTCACCGCCGACGACCACCCGACGCGGCTCGACGAGCTCGAGGAGGCCCTCCGGCCCTTCGGGATCGTCGGTGTCCAGCGGACCGGCCGGGTGGCGCTGCCGAAGCTGGACCCGGCACCGGCGGGCTGATTCAGCCGCCCGCGACGCAGGCGAGGGTGGCGTCCTCGATCAGCTTCTCCACGTCGGCGGGCAGCCCGTCGCTCTGACCGGCGGCCGCCAGCGTGCTGATCGACAGCTGCGGGGCGACGGTCTCGGCGATGCAGGTGGCCTGGGTGGTGTCGAAGGTCCCGTCGGCGGTCAGCTCCTCCACGAACAGGTCGGCGACCACCTCGTCGGGGACGCACACGTCGAGGGTGTCGAGGAACTCGGTCGGCAGGTTCCCGGTCTCGCTGCTGTCGAAGAGCCCGACGATGAGCTGACCGGTCGTGCCGTCGATCTCGCCGGCCACGCAGCTCACCACGGACTGGTCGGGTGTCGGTGTGCCGGGCAACTCGTTGAAGAACAGGCCGGTGACCGTCCCGGCCAGGGTGGTCCCGCTGATGCAGGCGTCGAACCCGGCCTCGAGGGCGTCGAGCTGCGCCGGGGTCGGGTCCTCGGTCGTGAGGATGTCCTGGGCGTCGGCGTCACCCAGGGCGTCGATCAGGGTGGACCCCAGACACCCCGCCTCGAACTCGTCGATCAGGTCGGACGGGAGGTCCAGCTGGGTGAGGAACTGCTCGCCCAACTCCACGGCCTCCGGGCTGAACCCGTCGCTCCCCTCGTCGGTCCCCTCGGTGGGGGCCTCCTCCCCGGCCGGGGCGGTGGTGGTGGCGGCCTGGTCCTCGAACGTCGCGCCACCGCACCCGGCGAGTGCCAGCGACCCGGCGGCGGCGAGGAGGGCGACGGCCAGACGGCGGGTCCGGCGGAGATGCACGTTGTCGGTCATGGGGCCACTCTAGGTGTGGAGCCGGCCACTCGCCCGGATTCGTCGGGCGGTCGATTCGTTCGGCGGTCGGACCGGCGACCACAATGGCGCCATGGCGAACGTGTACTACGAGCAGGACGCGGACCGGTCGATCATCCTGGGCCGCAAGGTGGCGATCCTGGGCTACGGCTCCCAGGGCCACGCCCACGCACTCAACCTCAAGGACTCGGGCGTGGACGTCCGGGTGGGACTCCGGGAGGGGTCGTCGTCCCGGGCCAAGGCCGAGGAGGCCGGCCTGCGGGTCCTGGGTCTCGCCGAGGCGGCGGCCGAGGCCGACGTCATCATGATCCTGCTGCCCGACACCGAGATCGGACCCGCCTACGAGTCGGAGGTGGCGCCCAACCTGCAGCCCGGTGACGCCCTGTTCTTCGCCCACGGCTTCAACGTGCGCTTCGGCTACGTGCAGGCGCCCGACTCGGTGGACGTGGCCATGGTGGCCCCGAAGGGCCCCGGCCACCTGGTGCGGCGGACCTACACCGAGGGCGGTGGCGTGCCGTGTCTGGTCGCCGTCGAGCAGGACGCCTCCGGCGGGGCGCTCGCCCTGGCCCTGTCCTACGCGGACGCCATCGGCGGGACCCGGGCCGGTGTGATCGAGACGACCTTCGCCGAGGAGACCGAGACCGACCTGTTCGGTGAGC
>SXMI01000251.1 GCA_005777415.1 Actinomycetota bacterium
GTTCGCCGCACCAGGTCAGGTAGCGCCGCAGGATGTCGAAGACCAGCGAGAACCGCCCGTGACCCAGGTGCGGCGGTCCGTACACGGTGGGACCGCAGACGTACATGGACACCTCGCCGGGTGTCCGCTGGGCGAGCGGCACGACCTCACCACGGGCGGTGTCGTAGAGGCGGATCACGGGCCGAACCCTAGCGACACCGACTCTGCCCGCCATCGGTCCGCCGGGGTGCAGGGCCCGGACTGCCGGCGGCGCTCAGGCCGACGCACCCTCCAGGCCGGCGCGCACCTGGCCGACCACGAGGTGCGGGGACCAACGCACCTGACGCCACGTGAACCGCAGCGGACGCCACCCGGCGACGACGAGCAGGTTCTGGCGGTCACGGTCGCTCTCGAACGCGCTGCGGGTGCCGTGCACCCCGAACCCGTCGCCTTCCAGGAACAGGCGCACCTCGGGATAGGCGAAGTCGAGCATGAACCTGCGCCCGCTGACGAGCACCGGGTGCTGCCGCTCCGGCAACGGAACTCCGGCACGCCGCAGCAGATGGAACAGCTCCAACTCGAGCCGGCTCTCGGTCGGGGCCAGCGACGCATGCTGGTCGGCGAGCAGCTCACCCATCGGGCCGCATCCGTTGCGGCCCCGGGCGGACAGCTGTTCGTACTCCCGTCGCAACGCGTCCAGGTCGACCAGGCCGAGGTGGCGAGCGCGGTGGACCGCCTGCTCCAGTCGCTTCCGGCCGACGACCGCGCCCAGATCGACCAGCGTGCGCGCCACACCCGTGACGGGAATCGCGTCGATCTCCTCGACGGAGGATCGGTGGAGGTCGCCGGATCGGTGCACGATCACACCGTCGACCTCATGGCCGCCGGCCGGAGCGACGGTCACCTCGGGATCGTGGTCCCCCGGTTCGAGCAGTCCGTGCAGCGCCGCCGCCGAGCGGTGCGAGGCCACACCGTCGGTCCGCCAGACCGCGGCGAGCAGCTCCTGTCGGGCAGTCGGGGCCACGCCGACGACGCGGTGGACGCCGCCGCCGAGTCGCTCGGCCAAACCACTGGCGGCGCGCTGTCGAACGTGGTGGAAGGACAGGCCGAGCTGGTAGGCGTCACGGGTCCGGTACAGGCCGTGGTGCTCTTCGGCGAACCGCAGGAGGAGTCGTTCCGCATCGCTCACCCGGCCATCGAACCTCACCGTGCGACCGGGGTCACCGGGGACGAAGACCCGCTCCGGGCGCCACCGGGTCGGATCTCCGGCTCTGGCGCGCGACACGTACCCCGCGCGCGACCCCTATATCCGGACGGGGGGTTAGAGGAGGTCGGCTGGGGGGCGGCCGTCGGCCAGCCGCTGGTACCGGTCGAGCGCCCCGAGCGCCAGCTCCGGTTGGGGCAGCACCCAGAACCGGCCGTCGAGCACCGCCTCGACCACCGCGTCGGCCACCGTCTGCGCCGGAGCGCCGGCGTCCACACCCGCCCGGCTGGCGGCGTCGACCTCGGCCGCCACGCCGTCCAACTCGAAGTCCTCGGGGTCGATGTTCAACGACAGCAGCGAGTTGTCGGCGATGTTCGTGAACACGTTGCCGGGGCAGACCACCGACGCCCGCACCGGCGATCCGAGCCGGGCCAGCTCGTGGTGCAGCGACTCCATCAGCCCGACCACGGCGTGCTTGGACGACACGTACGCGCCCATCCCCGGCGGCGCCACCAGACCCGCCCCGGACGAGACGGCGAACACGTGGCCCGCCCCCCGCTCGAGCATGGCCGGCACCATCGCCCGCACGCCGTGGACCGGCCCCCAGTAGTCGACGTCCACCTGACGCTGCCACAGCTCGAGCGGCTGCTCCCAGGTCAGGCCCGGCACGCAGATCCCGGCGTTGAAGATCGCCACGGACGGCCCGCCGAGGTCCGCACACGCATCGACGAGGATCTCCGCCACCTCCGGATCGGCGGCGTCGCCCTGCACGGTCCGCACCTGCGACGCACCGGCCGCCATGGCCTGGGCACCGGTGACGGCCAGGCCCATGTCGTCGTAGTCGCCGAGCACCAGCGGCAGGCCGAGCGCACCGAAGGTGACCGCGAACGCCGTGCCGATCGTCCCGCCCGCTCCGGTGATGACGACCGGGCCGTCACCGACCGCGGCCCGCACCGCCGCCGTGGTGACCTCGACGCCACCCGTCGCTCCGCCCGACCCTGTTCCGCCCGACCCTGTTCCGCCCGACCCTGTTCCGCCCGACCCGGTGCTGCCCATGCGTTCGGGACCGTAGCGGGCGTCCCGGTAGGTTGTCGCCGTCATGAGCGCGCACCCACCCCGCCAGAAGTCGACCCGGACCGTCCCCGACAAGCCCACCGTCGACGGGCTCGAGGACCGCTGGGCGCCGGCCTGGGCCGAGCAGGACACCTACGCCTTCGACAGGACCGCCACCCGGGACCGCGTGTTCTCGATCGACACGCCGCCGCCGACCGCGTCGGGGTCGCTGCACGTCGGCCACGTGTTCTCCTCCCCCCGCACCGA
>SXMI01000252.1 GCA_005777415.1 Actinomycetota bacterium
ACCAGCCGGTGTCGAACCCGGCGGGCCGGCCACCACCCGTGGTGATCCGGGCGCCCTCGTCGACGCCGGTGGCGATGTAGCCCTCGACCCGATCACGCTGGCGCTCGGCGACGAGCGGACCGACGGCGGTGCCCATGTCCATCGGGTCGCCGACCGGCATGGCGGCGGTCCCGGCGGTGACCGCGTCGACCACCTCCTGGTAGCGGCTCCGCGGCGCCAGGATGCGCGTCTGGGCGACGCAGGCCTGGCCGTTGTTCATGAGCGAGCCGAGCGGGAGCAGCGCCTCGACGGCGGCCTCGACGTCGACGTCGTCCAGGAACACCGCGGCGGACTTGCCGCCCAGCTCCAGGGTGCAGCGCTTGAGCTGCTCACCGCAGATGCCGCCGATGCGACGGCCGGCGGCGGTGGACCCGGTGAAGCTCACCTTGTCCACGCCGGGGTGGCGGACGAGGTACTCGCCGACCTCACGGTCGGCGGGCACCACGTTGAACACCCCGGCGGGGATGCCGGCGGCCTCGACGCACTCGGCGAGCAGCAGGGCGTCGAGCGGCGTCTCGGGGGCGGGCTTGACCACCATCGTCGACCCCGAGGCCAGGGTCGGGGCGAACTTGAGCATCGTGATGAACAGGGGCACGTTCCAGGGGATGATCCCGGCGACGACGCCGACGGGCTCGTGCCGCACGAGCGCCGGCGAGAGCATGCCCTGGCGCAGCTCCTCGAAGGGGTAGGTGCGGGTGAGGTCGGTGAAGAACTGCAGCACCATGGAGGCGGCGCCCACCTGGCCGAGCTGGCTGAAGAGTGTCGGGCAGCCGTTCTCGGCGGTGATGAGGTCGGCGAACTCGGTGAAGCGCAGGGTGATCTGGTCACCGAGCGCCGCCATCAGGTCCGCCCGCTCGGCGGCGGTGGTCGCACCCCACGGGCCCGACAGCGCGGCCCGGGCGGCCTCGACGGCCCGGTCGACGTCGGCCTCGGCGGCCTCGGGGGCGCTGCCGACGGCGCTGAGGTCGAACGGGTTGACGACGTCGAAGGTTCGGTCGGTGGACGGGGCGACCCACTGGCCGCCGATGAAGAGCTGGTCGTAGCTGGTCATGGGCCGCACGCTACCGGCCGGGGGTGACCTACGGTGATCCGGTGACGGCAGCCGGGATCGGGGCAGGGGTCGGGGCCGGGAACGGGGTCGGCATCGGGGTGGTCGGCCTGGAGCACCTGCACGTCCTGGAGCTGGTCGACGAACTGTGCGCCGCCGGTGCGACGGTGGTGGCCCACACCGACGGCGACTCCCTCTCCTCGGCCTTCGCCGGGTGGCAGTCCGGTTCCCGGCCCACCGACCGGTCGGGGGTGCTGTCCGACCCGGACGTCGACCTGGTCGTGGTCGCCGGGGTGCCGGCGGACCGGGCCGACGACTCGGTGGCGGCGCTGGAGTCGGGTCGCCCGGTGCTGTCCGACAAGCCGGGCGTGACGACGACCGACCAGCTGGAGCGGGTCCGGGCCGCCGTCGATGCCTCGCAGCGGCGGTGGTGGGTCCTGTTCTCGGAGCGGTTCGGTGTGCCGGCCGTGCGCCGGGCCGTGGAGATGGCTCGATCCGGTGCGATCGGCCGGGTCGTCGGCGTGCAGGGAAGTGCGCCGCACCGGGCCGCCTTCGAGTCGCGTCCCGGGTGGTTCGCCGACCCGGCGCGAGCCGGGACGCTGCTCGTCGACCTGGCCACCCACCAGGTCGACCAGTTCGTGGCGCTGACCGGCGACGACGTCCGGGTGGTGCACGCCGCCGCCGGCAACGTGGCCTCGCCCGGGTTCCCCGCCGTCCACGATGTGGCCGAACTGGTCCTCGTCGGCGGTGGGGCCCGCGGGTTCCACCGGGTCGACTTCCTGGAGGCGGACGGCTTCCCGGCCTGGGGCGACGTTCGGCTGGTCGTGACCGGCACCGAGGGCCGGCTCGAGGTGCGCACGCCGGTCACCGACGGTGTGGCCGGGCCGGCGGAACTCTGGATCACCGACCACGAGTCGCACCGCCGGGCCGAGCTCCCGACCCGGCCGACCTGGGCCGAGGAGCTGCTCGCCGACCTCGGTGACGGGGGTGAGCGGCTGATGCCCCGGGAGCACCCGTTCACCGTCGCCCGGGTCGTCCTGGACGCCGAGGCGTGTGCCGTACCGTGGTCGGCATGAGCGACGCCGTGGTCGGCATGAGCGACGCCGTGGTCGGCATGAGCGACGCCGTGGTCGGCATGAGCGACGCCGTGGTCGGCATGAGCGACGCCTCCCGGGTCGAGCCCTACGACCTGCTCCGGCCGGGCCGCCGGATCACCGGTATGTCGGCGGTGCTCCTGCCGTTCAGCGACGCCCGGACCCCCGACCTGGACGGCCTCCGGGCGCACCTGGTCCGGACCCTTGAGGCGGGGCTGGTGCCGGCGGTGAACATGGACACCGGTTACGGGCCGACGCTCGACGACGAGCAACGGGTCGCCGTGCTGGACCTGGCCCGGTCGGTCTGCGCCGGTGCGGAGTTCGTGGCCGGCGCCCACGTCGACGACGAACCGGGTGACCCGCCGGACGGGGACCGCTACCGACAGCAGGCCGAGCTCATCGCCGGGCACGGCGGCACGCCGATCCTGTTCCCGTCGCACGGTCTCGGCTCGCTCGACGAGGACGGTCGGCTGGCGGCCATGCGATCGGTGGGGGAGTCCTGCGACCGGTTCCTGGGCTTCGAGCTGTCCCGGGCGTTCCATCCGGCCGGGTTCGTCCTGTCCATTGACGGGTACCGGGAACTGCTCGCCATCGACGCGTGCGTCGGGGCGAAGCACTCGTCGCTGGAGCGACAGCCCGAGTGGGACCGCCTCCGGCTGCGTGATGAGGTGCGGCCGGAGTTCATGGTGTTGACCGGCAACGACCTGGCGATCGACATGGTCTGTTACGGCAGCGACTACCTGCTCGGCATCTCCACGTTCGCCCCCGACCTGTTCGCAGAGCGCGACCGACGCTGGGCCGCCGGCGATCCGTCCTTCCACCAGCTCAACGACGACCTGCAGTATCTGGGCCGGTTCACCTTCCGAACACCCGTGCCCGCCTACAAGCACTCGGCGGCCCAGTTCCTGGTGCTGCGCGGCTGGATGGACGACGACACGACGCCCGAGGGCGCGCCCCGGCGGCCGGACGCCGACGTCGCCGTGCTGCGCGAGATCGGCGAGCGGCTCGGTGTCGTCGGCGTCGGGGGTGCGGCGTGACCCGCCGGCTCCCGTACCCGCAGGTGAAGTCGTTCGCCGACCCGTCGGCGCTGCGGGCCCGGCTGGCCGAGCTGGGCGCCGACCTGCCCGTCGACGAGTCGGTGGACCCCACCGGTGTGCTCGCCACCGGGTTCACCGTCGACGACCCGGCCCGGACGTTGCCGGTCCCGAACCGGTTCTGCGTGCTGCCGATGGAGGGCTGGGACGGGACCGAGGACGGTCGCCCGACCGACCTGGTCCGCCGACGGTGGGAACGCTTCGGTGCCTCCGGTGCGGGTCTGGTCTGGGGTGGCGAGGCCGTGGCCGTCCGCCACGACGGCCGAGCGAACCCGCACCAGTTGACCATCGGCGAGCACGCCGTCGAGGACCTCGCCGAGCTGCTCGGGATCCTCCGGGCCGGCGCCGACCGGGCCGGGGTGGCCCCGGTCGTCGGTCTGCAGCTCACCCACTCGGGACGGTGGTCGCGTCCCGACGGCCCGCCGGCGCCCCGGACCGCGCGTCTCGACCCGGTGCTCGACCCCCGGGTGGGTGCCGGCCCGGACAGCCTGCTGAGCGACGACGAGCTCGACGAGCTCGTGGGCTGCTTCGTGGATGCCGCCGTCGTCGCGGCCGAGGCCGGTTTCGACTTCGTCGACCTGAAGGCCTGCCACGGGTACCTGGGCCACGAGCTGCTCTCGGCCCACGACCGGACGGGCCGCTACGGCGGCGACCTGGCGGGCCGGACCCGGTTCCTGCGGTCCTGCGTCGAGGGCGTGCGGGAGCGGGCTCCCGGCCTGGCGGTCGGGGTTCGCCTGTCCGTCATGGACCCGGGTCCGTACCGGGCCGATGCCGGGTCGGGTGTCGGGGCGCCCGACCCGGCGGCGGCCCCGACCTTCGGTCCGGTCGGACCGGCGGGCGCCGACCTCTCGGAGCCCGCCGAGGTGCTCCGGATGCTGTCCGACCTGGGCGTGCGGATGGTGTGCACGACCGTCGGCAGCCCCTACTGGTCGCCGCACGCCCAGAGGCCGGCGTGGTTCCCGCCGTCCGACGGCTACACGCCCCCGCGTGACCCGCTGGTCGACGCCGTGGCCATGCTGGCCACCGCCCGGGACCTGCGCGCCGCCGCCCCGGAGGGGACGGTGGTGGTGGGATCGGGCTTCACCTACCTCCAGCAGTTCCTGGCGCACGTCGGACAGGCGACGGTCACCGAGGGCTGGTTCGACAGCGTGGGACTGGGTCGGATGGTGCTGTCGTACCCGGACATGCCCGCCGACGTACTCGCCGGCCGGCCACTGCGGACCCGGTCGTTGTGCCGGACGTTCTCCGACTGCACCACCGCCCCCCGCCACGGGCTGGTGTCGGGGTGCTACCCATTGGACCCCTTCTACAAGGACCGGCCCGAGCGGGTGGAGTTGGCCCGCATCAAGCGGACCCTCGACTGATCCGCTCGACCAGGTCGACGGCCCGGTCGAGCTCGTCCTCGGTGGTCGTGACGTGGACCGAGGCCCGCACCAGGCTCTGCAGGCCCCGGGCGGACAGGTCGAGCCGGGCGTGGACCACGTCCGAGATCAACACCTGCACCCCGTGGGACCCGAGCTCGTCGGCGACCTCCGCAGGTGCCCGTCCCCGGACGGTGAAGGTGACGATCCCGCAGCGATCGACGCCCCGGTCGTGCACCTCGACGCCGTCGAGGGCGGCGAGCGACTCCCGGAGCCGGGCCCCGAGCGCCACGACCCGCTCGGCGATCCGATCGACGCCCAGGTCGAGCGCGTACGCCACCGCTGTCCCCAGACCGAGGAGGCCGGCCCAGTTGCGCTCGAACGACTCGAAGCGCTGGGCGCCATCGGCGAGTCGGTAGGTGTCGTCGCCGGTCCACGTGGCCGATTGGCCGTCGAGCAGGAGGGGGTCCATCCGCTCCTGCAGGTCCCGACGCACGTACAGGAACCCGGTGCCCCGCGGGCCGCGCAGGTACTTGCGACCGGTGGCGGTCAGGATGTCGCAGCCGAGCTCGTCGACCAGGGTCGGCAGTTGTCCGACGGACTGGCAGGCGTCGAGCAGCAGCGGCACGCCCGCAGCCCGACAGGCGGCGCCGACCGCCGCTGCGGGGTTGATGAGTCCGCCCTGGGTCGGCACGTGCACCAGGCTGACGAGCGCCACGTCGCCCCGGTCGAGCCGGTCGGCGAGCGCCTCGACGTCGATCTGGCCGTGGACGTCGTCGTCGATCACCTCGACCCGGATGCCGAGTGTCCGTCGGGCACGGATCAATGCGAGCGCGTTGGTCATGTACTCGCTCCGGCAGGTCACGACGGTGTCGCCGGGTTCGAGCGGGAACGCCCAGAAGGCCCGGTGCCAGGCCGAGCTGGCGCTGTCGCAGAGGGCCACCTCGTCCTGCCCGCATCCGAGCAGGCGGGCGACGGTGTCGTGGACCGCGTCGAACTCCTCCGCACACCGGGCCGCGGCCTCGTACCCGCCGATCTCGGCCTCGAGCTCCAGGTGGCGCACCACCCGCTCGAGGACGGGTCGCGGGGACGGTGATGCGCCGGCGTGGTTGAGGTGGATCCGGTCGGCGGCTGCGGGCGTGTCCCGCCGGAGTGCGTCGACGTCGAGGGTCACGGCCGGACGGTAGCGTGCGGCCGTGGCAGGTGCGGACGACGAACCGGCGACCAACGAACCGGCGGCCATCGTGCGGGCCGACTGGGTCGTCGTCGGTGACCCGACGTCGGCCGGCTCGGTGCTGGAGGACGGTGCGGTCCTGGTCGTCGGCGAGCGGATCGCCGCGGTCGGGCCGGCGGCCCGGGTGCTCGCCGATCACCCGGGCGTGCCGGTGGAACGGCTCGAGCGCCACGTCCTGGTCCCGGGGATGGTGAACGCACACGCCCACCTGGCCATGACGATGTTCCGGGGCACCGCCGACGACCGGGACCTGGCGGACTTCCTGGCGGTCGTCATGCCGCTCGAGGCCCGGACGCTCACGCGGGAGCACGTCGAGGTGGGCACCCGGTCGGCGGCGGTCGAGCTGCTCCGCGGCGGGGTGACCAGCTCGCTCGACATGTACTTCCACACCGTGGTCGGCCGGCGGGCCGCGGCCGAGGTCGGCCTGCGGGTGCTCACGGGGCCCACGATCATCGAGGGCGGCCCGTCGACCCTGCCCTGGGACGATCTGATGGTGCACGCCTCGACGTTCCTGGCCGAGCACCCGAGCGACGGCGCCTGGCGCCCGGTGCTCGGACCGCACGGCACCTACACCGTCTCCCCCTCGCAGCTCGACGAGGTGGCGGCGCTGGCCGGTGCCCACGACTGCATCGTGCAGATCCACCTGTCCGAGACCGAGGCCGAGAACCAGATGGTGCTCGAGCGGTTGGGTCGCCGACCGCTGGACGTGCTCGACGCCGCAGGCCTGCTCGGCCCGGACACCGTGCTGGCGCACGGGGTGCACCTGAACGCGGACGAACAGCGGCGGGTGGCGGCGGCCGGTGCCGCAGTGGCGCACTGCCCGGTGTCGAACCTGAAGCTCGCCTCCGGGGTCGCGCCGGTTCCGGGACTGCTCGCCGCGGGCGTCACCGTCGCCCTGGGCACCGACGGGGCGGCCAGCGCGAACGACCTGGACCTCCTGGCCGTCCTGCGGTTGACCGCCCTGCTCCACAAGGGGGCGCCGTCGGGTCCCGACGGTCCCGATGCCACGAACCTGGCGGCCGCCGTCGCCCTGCGGATGGCGACGCTGGGGGGTGCGATCGCGCTCGGCATCGACGACCACACGGGTTCGATCGAGGAGGGCAAGCTCGCCGACCTGGTGGCCGTGGACCTGGCCGACCCGTCGACCGAGCCCGTGCGGGACCCGGTGGCCGCCGTGGTCTACGGCGCCTCGCGGTCCCAGGTCCGTTCGGTCTGGGTGGCGGGGGAGCGGGCGGTGCGAGACGGCCGCTGCGTCAACGTCGACGAGCGCGACGTGGTGGCGGCGTTGCGGCGGCTGGGCGACGAGCTCCTCCGGGGCTGAGGGGTGCGCCCGCATCGCCGGCCGCATCGGCGGCCGGTTGGGCCGGCCCCGTGTCCAGGCCGCCGCCGGACAGGCCGCGCCACAGCAGGTCGGTGATGAACTGCACGAAGTCGGCCCGGCTCAGGGTCCGTCGTTCGAGCCACCACTCGGTGCTGACGTGGATCATGCCGAGGATGCCGAACGCCCACGGTTCGGCCGGTCCCGAGTCGGCTCCGACCGCGCGGAGCGCCTCGCCGAGCGCCCGGGACACCGTACGTCCGAGCTCGTTGACCAGTTGCCGCTCGTCGAGGCGACGGCCGGCGCCGAAGCTCCCCTCCGAGAGGAAGGAGTAGATGTGGGGGTCACGTTCGATGAACCCGACCCAGGCGTCGATCGACCGGACGACCCGATCACGGGGGTCGTCGGTCTGGCTCCAGACGGTGGCGAACTCGGACTGCAGTTCGGCGGAGAAGCGCCCGGCGATGGCGTCGGCCAGCCCGGCCTTGTCGCCGAAGTTCGCATAGATGATCGGCTTGGTGATGCCGGCCTCCTGGGCGATGTCCTCCATGGACACCTCGGCGCCGTCGCGTCGGATCGCAGCGACGGCGGCATCGATGAGCTCCTCGCGCCGGTCCTCGCGCTCCCGCTTCGATCGTTTCCGTCGGTCACCCACGGCTCCACGCTACCGGGGACTTGACGGATAGGGTTACCAGCGGTAAGTTACCGCCAGTAACCAATCGGCCGTCGAACCCTCCGTCGGCCTGAAGACGGGGGTGCCCGTGACCAGCATCGATCTGCACACCGACAGCGACCTGCACACCGAGCGCCGCAACGACCGACGCGTCGGGCGTCTGGTGTCGACCTCGCTCCGCCGGGTCGTCGACCCCGACACCTCCGTCGACCTGTCGGGCCGACTCGGCCCCGGACAACTCGTGCCGGACGAGTTGCTCAGCGTCGCCGGCCTGGACCTGTCGTTGACCGACGAGCAACGACGGACGCTCGCCCGGGAGGAGGTCGCCTCGGTACTCACCGCCGGCATCCGGTTCGAGGCGGTGCTCACCGCCGGGTTCGGCATCGACCTGGCGAACCGACTGCCGGTGACCGACCCCCGTGCCGACTACGCCCTCATCGAGGTGGGGGAGGAGTCGCGGCACTCGCGGCTGTTCGCCGACCTGGTCCGCCAGATCGGACCGACGGCGCGCGATGCCCTCGACCGGAGGCCGCTCCGGCTGCTCGACCGGGTCGGCACCGCGTTCATCATCCAGCTCCCGGCGACCTTCCACGCCCTGGTTCTCGGCGGCGAGGAGATCCCGGACCTGCTCCAGCGGCTCGTCTCGGAGCATCCCGACAGCGACCCGCACCTGGCGGCGGTGAACCGCTACCACCGGGCCGAGGAGGCCCGACACCTGGCCTTCGCCCGGCTCCGACTGCAGGAGATCTGGCCGACTGCGTCCCCGGTCGACCGGTGGGCGCTCCGGCACCTGGCCCCGCAGGTCGTCGCGGGCATGTGGGACCTGTTGGTCCAGCCCGGGGTGTACGAGACCGTGGGCCTGCCCGGGTGGTCGACCTGGCGGGCCGTACGCCGTTCGCCGGAACGGATCGCCCTGCGCCACCGGGCCTGCCGGCCGGTCCTGGCGGCGCTGATCGATGCCGAGGTGCTCGTTCCGGGGCGCCTGCCCCGGGGCTGGCGGCGCCTGTGCGGCGTGGACCGGCAGGGTGCTCCCGTCTGAGCCACGCTCGGGGCGGGGTCCGGGCCGGGGTGTGGGGCGGGGTCTGGGCAATCCACCCGCTCCGGGACGAAGACCTTGACCGCTGGCGCGAACGTGGCTCAAACTGACCGAGCGTCCGGCGGGCTGTCCGGCGTGGGAACGACGGGGGGATGTCATGAGGCGAGTGGTCTGGATCGGCGCTGCCGTGTTGGCGGCGCTCGCCACGGTGTTCCTGTCGTTGCCCGGGGCCGAGGCACAGAAGGTCGCCAACCCGGGTGCCTTCTCGATCAACCCGACCAACGGGCTGATCCTGATCAACGCCACTTCGTTCTCGCTGGCCCCGCGAGCGCTCCCCGAGTGCTCCGACGGCGTCAACAACGACGGACTCGCCGGCATCGACTACGTCGCCACCGGCACCGCCCCGACCAACGGCGGCGACCCCCAGTGCACCAGCGCGCTCGACGACTCCGAGCTCGCCTCCGGCTTCCAGGCGAAGGTCGAGCCGGCCTTCAACGGCACGATCGACGCCGCCGGCAACATCACGATCCCGACCACCGGCGTCGTCCTGCCCCGCGCGTACATCGCCATCCCCGACACGAACCCCGCCAACTACCCCTACGTGGTGACCGCCGACGTGATCGCCACCACCGCCGCCACCGGGACGCTCAACCCGCTCACGGGCGCGGCCAACATCCGGCTGCGATTCCGGATCAAGCTCGGCGGCTCACCCTTCGGCGTGTACGTCGGGGCGTCCTGCAGCATCGGTACGAACGCTGCGCCCATCGACATCAACGTGCTCACCACCGGGACGACCTCGCCCCCCGCTCCGAACACCCCCATCTCCGGCGCCCCCTACCTGACGAACGGCACCTTCCTGCTCGTGAACAACTCGTTCGCCGT
The DNA here is from genome assembly GCA_005777415.1 of Actinomycetota bacterium. GTDB lineage: Bacteria > Actinomycetota > Acidimicrobiia > Acidimicrobiales > Microtrichaceae > SXMI01. The sequence continues at coordinate 9,780 of SXMI01000252.1, forward strand.
CCCGGGCGCCTCGGGCTGCGCGCCGCTGATCGGCACGGCCGACGGCATCAACGGCGTCGTCAACCAGAACCTGGGTCTGCCTGCGGCCGCCGGGAAGAACACGGCGGTGGTCGCCGGCCAGACGACGCCGGTCCTCCAGCGCGGCGTGGTCGCGAAGATCACCACCGATCCGACCCTGCTGAGCGGTGAATCGCCGTTCACGGTGGCGTTCGACGGCTCCGAGTCGACCGTCACCAAGGGCCCGGCCTCGTACCTCTGGCAGTTCCCGGACGGGTCGACCTCGACGGAGGTGAGCCCGACCCGGACGTTCTCGACCCTGGGTCTCAACACCGTCCGACTGACGGTGACCGACGCCGACGGCGACAGCGCCACGGTGCAGAAGAACGTGAACGTGACGGCGCCGTCCTCGACGACGACCACCACGACCACGACGGTGCCGACCACGACCACGACGGTGCCGACGACGACCACGACGGTCCCGACCACGACGACGGAGCCGACGACCACCACGACGGTCCCGACGACCACCACCACGACGACGACGGTGCCGACGACCACGACCACGACGACGACGGTGCCGACGACCACGACCACGACGACGACGGTGCCGACGACCACCACGTCGACCACGACGACGACGGTGCCGACGACCACCACGACGACCACGACGACGACGGTGCCGACGACGACCACGACGACGACCACCACGACCACGACGGTGCCGCCTGCGCTGTGCTCGCCCGGCACCTTCTCGGCGACCGGGGCCGAGCCCTGCCAGGCCGCGCCGCCCGGGTCGTATGTGGACACCACCGGTGCGACCTCGGCGACTCTGTGCGAGCCGGGTTCGTTCACCGGGGTGACGGGCTCCATCACCTGCCTGCTGGCGCCGATCGGTTCCTACGTCGACACGACCGGTGCCACGGAGCCCACGGCCTGCCCCGAGGGGTCGACGAACAGCGCTGCCGGTGCGACCTCGGCCAGTTCGTGCATCCCGATCACGACGACCACCACCACGACGACGACGGTGCCGACGACCACGACCACGACGACCACGACGACCACCACGACGTCGACCACGACGACGACGGTGCCGACGACCACCACGACGGAGCCGACCACCACCACGACGACCGTGCCGACGACCACCACGACCGTGCCGACCACGACCACGACCGTGCCGACCACGACCACGACGGTGCCGACGACGACCACGTCGACCACGACGACGACGGTGCCGACGACGACCACGTCGACCACCACCGTGCCGACGACCACCACCACGACGATCCCGCCGGCCGTGCGTGACCAGCTCACGGTCGGCCTGACCGGGTCGGTCAACTACAGCCGCTCGGCGACCTCGACGGCCGGCAACGTGACCGTGCTCCGCGACGCCAACGGCATCGTCAGTGCCCGGGGCAGCCTCGACTACGCGGGCGCCAACGGTGGGACCGCGAAGCTCACGGTGAACGTCCAGCGGTTCTGGGCCTTCCCGCTGTGGGTCGGTGACGTCCGGGTCTGGGACGCCCCGGCGGGCGTCTCGGTCCAGGCGCCCGTGTTCGGTTCCGTCCAGGCGCCGGCGGCCACCTCCGCCCAGGGCCAGACGAGCTGGTTCACGGTCGGGACCTTCCCGAACCTGATCCGGCCGTTCAACCTGACCTGGCGGGTGGACGACCGCTCCTGAGCACGAACGCCACGATCGAACGGGCCGGCCCGCTGGCGGGTCTGCGGGTCATCGAGCTCGCAGGTCTGGGGCCGGCCCCGTTCGCGTGCATGGTCCTGGCGGACCTCGGGGCCGACGTCCTCCGGATCGTCCGACCCGGAACCGATCTGGTCGTCCCGGACGCCGGTCGGCCCGACCTCGGGACGTCCCAGCGGAACCCGTGGGACGTGTTGAACCGGAACCGGCCGGCCATCGGGGTCGACCTGCGCTCGCCGTCGGGTGCGGGGCTCGTCCGTGAGCTCGCCGTTCGGGCCGATGTGGTGGTGGAGGGGTTCCGGCCGGGTGTGGCCGAACGCTTCGGACTGGGTCCCGAGGACCTGCGGTCCGTCGATGAGCGGCTCGTGTACGCGCGCATGACCGGCTGGGGCCGTGAGGGTCCGTTGGCCGACCGGGCGGGTCACGACCTGAACTACCTGGCGCTGGCCGGGGTCCTGGCGCACCTCGGTCGCGCCGACCAGCCGCCGACGCCGCCGCTCAACCTGGTCGCCGACTTCGGAGGCGGCGGGATGCTGCTCGCCGTGGGTGTCCTGGCGGCACTGGTCGAACGGAGCACGTCGGGCCGGGGGCAGGTCGTCGACGCCGCCATGGTGGACGGCTCGGCGCTGTTGATGGCGCCCCTGTTCGGCGCCTGGGCCTCGGGGTTCTGGTCCGCCGATCGTGGCACCAACCTGCTGGACTCCGGCGCGCCCTTCTACGACTGCTACCGGTGTGCCGACGGCGGCTGGGTGGCGGTCGCAGCGATCGAGGCGCCGTTCTTCGCGGCGCTCCTCGAGGGCCTCGGGCTGGAGCCGGCGGACCTGGGTGACCAGCACGACCGGTCGCGTTGGCCCGAGCTCCGGACGGCGCTCGCCGAGCGGTTCGCCTCGGGCACCCGGGACGACTGGGCCGTCCGGTTCGCCGACGTCGACGCCTGCGTCAGCCCGGTCCTCGACATGGGCGAGGCCTCGGTCCACCCGCACGCCCTGGCCCGCCACGCCTTCGTGGATGTGGACGGCGTCCCCCAACCGGCCCCGTCGCCCCGGTTCGACCGAACGCCGGCCGGTCCGGTCGAGCCGGCCTGCGCCGGCGACGACCCGGTCCGGGTCCTGGGGGCCTGGGGTGTGGAGGGTGCCCGCGTCCGGGAGCTCGCCGCCGCCGGCGCGTTCGGCTGACTCAGCCGAGCAGGTACTCCGACATCGCGATCGACCGGAGCCGGGGCAGGTCGAACGCCGCCTGGACGCTGTCGAGCATCACGGCCAGGTTGCCGGCGTCACCGAGGTGGAAGGCGATCACGTCGTCGACGATCTCCTCGGACGGCCACGACTCGACGACGATCCCGTCGAGCGGCTCGGCTCCCGGTGTGACCGGGTGGACGACCCGCTGGCGTACGTAGCGGAGTCGGGGCTGGACCGACTCGGACATGGGCGACTGGTGGAGGTACCACAGCTCCCGGAACGTCCGGTCGTCGAGCGCCGGGTTGCGGTGGACCAGCGCCAGCGTGACGAGCCCGGGTGAACGCTCGCCGTCGGGCCAGTCCCGCCGGTCGCCCCGGCGTTGGCCGAACTCCGACCAGACCGACTCCGTGACCAGGTAGCCGTCGACCCGGACGCCGAGCGGGCGGAGCAACTCGTCGGCGTCGCCGCGCAGGTCGTGTGCGGCGAACCACACGCCGACCGCCGCGGTCACGCCCACCGACCCCGCCGGTTCCGGCATCGGCCCGGCGATGCCGACCCGGTCGTCGGCGACGTGGACCGTCACCCCGGTCCCACCGGCGAGTCGCAGGCCGGGGACGACCTCGTCGACGAGCCGGTCGCGGAGGGCCGCACGGTCGACGTCCGGTCGGGTCCGGATCAGGTAGACGAGCTTCTCCACGTGGTCGCCCTGCTCACTCGCCGTCGGGCCGGCCGAGGGATCGGCGACGCTCGATCCAGTCCCGCACGACCGTCGCGAAGTGATCCGGGTTGTAGATGTCCTCCTCGTGGGACCAGCGGCCCGCACCGGCGTAGTGGAGGATCGTCAGGTTGTACTGCTCGAAGACCGAGCCGTCGCCCGGGTCCTCGAGGCGGTTCCAGACCTTGGTGATCACCCACCCGCGGTCCACGTCGACGACGTGCCACTCGCAGGGGAACGAGGTGAACGCCGAGTTGGGCCACGGGGCCATGGTCGAGGTGATCCACGTGCGGATCTCCTCCCGACCGGTGAAGGTCCCGTACAGGTGCTCCACGTAGGTCGCGTCCTCGGTGAACAGGTCGACCCACGGATCCCAGTCGCCGGTGGCCCCGGCGTGGGCCGCCGCCTCCTGGTAGGTGACGAACGCGGCCTCGATCTCGTCGGCGTCGAACCTGCTCATGCGGCCCATCCTGCCACCGGGGCGTGCCCGCCGGGACCCTCAGGTCGTGTAGTCGGCGTTGATGCGGACGTAGCCGTCGGTGAGGTCGCAGCCGTAGACGGTCCAGGTCCCGTCGGCCATGCCCAGGTCGACGGTGATCGACACCTCGTTGTGTCTGAGGTAGTCCTCGAGCTCGGCGAGGGCCGAGGCGTCCAGCCGCCTCGGGTACACCTCGGTCCCGCCGAATGCGATCCGCACGCGGTCCTGGTCCACGTCGTCGGTGTCCGCCGTCTTGCCGACGGCCATGGCGACCCGGCCCCAGTTCGGGTCGGCGCCGTGGACGGCGGTCTTGACGAGCGGCGAGTTGACGATGGACTTGGCGACCCGACGGGCCTGGAGGTCGTCGCGTGCCCCGGTGGCCGTCACGACGATCAGGGTCTCGGCGCCCTCGCCGTCGGCAGCGAGCTGTCGGGTCAGGTCGGTGCAGACCGACTCGAGTGCCGCCCGCAGCGCGGCCTCGTCGACCGCGCCGGCCACGCCGCTGGCCAGCACCGCCGCGGTGTCCGAGGTGGAGGTGTCGGTATCGATGCTCAGGCTGTTGAACGTCCGGTCGACGACGTGTCGGAACGTCCGGTCCAGCGTGGCCGGGTCGACCTCGGCGTCGGTGAGGACGAAGGCCAGCATGGT
>SXMI01000253.1 GCA_005777415.1 Actinomycetota bacterium
CGTCTCGCCCTTCCAGGCGAACACCGGGACGCCGCGGGGGTCCTCGACGGTGCCCTGGGGACCGACCGCGATGGCGGCGGCAGCTTCGTCCTGGGTCGAGAAGATGTTGCAGCTCGCCCAGCGGACCTCGGCGCCGAGCGCCGTGAGCGTCTCGATCAGGACGGCCGTCTGGACCGTCATGTGGAGCGAGCCGGTGATCCGGGCGCCGGCCAGCGGCCGTTCGTCGCCGTAGGTCGCCCGGATCGCCATGAGGCCGGGCATCTCGTGCTCCGCCAGTTCGATCTGCTTGCGGCCCAGCGGGGCGAGCGAGAGGTCGGCGACCTTGAAGTCGGTGAACGTCATGGGGGCGGTCCTCCTGCCGCAGCGCGCGGCGACCTGTTCGAGTGGCGTCGACGCCGGGCTCGGACCGTCTGGTCCCCAACCGACTGGTCCTCGCAGGACAGCCCGGACGACATCGGAGACTAGCGCAACATCGCTGCGGGCCGACACGACGGGACCGACACGACGGGACCGACACGACCGGGCCGACCAACCAGGCCGACCAACCAGGCCGACACGACCGGGTCCACCATGCTCCGACCCTAGTCCCGTAGCGTCGCCCCTGCGCCGGGACGCGGCGCCGCACACGACCGCCCGAACCGTTCGGGCGCGACCCACGGAGGTCATCGATGCCCCACCGACCACACCGGCCGACACGATCGCTCGCCGCCGGGCTGATCGGCGTCGTCGCCCTGCTCGGCGTCGCCGCCTGCGGCAACTCGACCGAGGAGACGACCACGACAGCCGCTCCGGCGAGCACCACCACCACCCCGCCCAACAACGAGGAAGCCACCAAGATCTTCGACGAGCAGATCCAGCAGGAGCTGCAGACGGTCGGCTGCTACCGGGGCAACATCGACGGGATCCTCGGCCCGGCCTCGGACGAGGCGATCCTCGAGTTCCAGCGCGCCGAGGGCCTGTCGGCCGATGGCGAGCTCGGCCCCAAGACCGAGGCGGCGCTGAAGTCCGCCGTGGCTGCGGGCAAGAAGGTCTGCACCCCCAGCTCGTCGACGACCACCACGCCGAAGACCTCCACCACCAAGCCCAACACGACCCTCGCCCCGAACGACGCCCCCTGCACGGCGACGGCGCTCCTGAAGGGCCTGCCGTCGGAGGGCGAGAAGATCACCCGCTTCGTCTGCGCCGGCGGTTGGGCGGCCGGATCGCTCGACAACGGGTCGAAGTTCATCCTCAAGGCCCAGAACGGCGCCTGGTACGCCCCGGCACAGGACCCCTGCGGTTCGGCGAGCGCCGGGTTGGATCCGGCGATCCTCGAGGCCGGCTGCGGGGGCTGACCCGCCCGGACGGCTGCATATCGGTGCGTTCGGCGTCACATCCGGCGCCGAACGCACCGACTCACCGGCGGGTTCAGGGGGTGCGGAGCCAGCCCTTGAGCTCGTCGAGGATGTCCACCGGACCCGGGTCGACGCCCTCGTTGAACGCCATGTGGAGCGTCACGAGGTCGCCGAGCAGCACCAGGTCGAACAGCTGGGCGAGCGGCGTGTCGCCCGACGCCCGAACGGTCTCGATCCCGGCCACGACCTCGTCGCAGGCCTCGGCCACGAAGTCGAAGCGCCGCCCCACGTTGCCGGGCTCCGAGTCGTACCGCAGGAACACCAAGGTGAACACCTGCCGGGTCACGTCGCCGTGCTGGGCCCAGCCGCACAACTCGTTGTGGGTGAGCTCGGGAATGCGGTTGCACCAGGACGGGACCTTGCAGTTCTCGTTGAACTGCCCCTTCCACCGCCAGGCCGCCACCTCGCCGAGCGGGCCGCCCCCGTAGACCAGCGGGATCGTGCGCCCGATCCGTCGGGCCAGGCCGGTGGCCACGTCGTCACCACCGCCGGCGAGCTCGTCCCGACGCCGACGCAACTGGGTGACGGCGGAGTCGATCATGGACGAGGTGTCGGGAACCAACCCGAGCCGGTCCATCACCACCAGGAGGGGCGCGGTCACCGCCGCGATCCCGGCGCGGGGCATCGGGATGGACGAGTCCACCGGTACGACCGGTGCGCCGATGTCCGCCGCCAGGCGGACCAGTTCACCGCCCGACGCCACGACCACGACCCGGGCACCGCGGTCGGCCGCCTCGGTCACGGCGCTCACCGTCTCCTCGGTGTTGCCGGAGAACGAGTTGGCGAACACCAGGGTGTCCGGGCCGACGAACCCCGGGCACTCGTAGTGCTTGGAGACGACGATGGGCACGGAGCTCGAGGCGCTGAGCACGGCGGCCGCGGCGTCACCACCGATGCCGCTGCCGCCCATGCCGGCGACCAGCACGGACGTGACGCCCTCGCCGGACGGCAGCCCGTCGACGGCACGGGCCGATGCGGTCGCCTGCTCGAGCTGCTCGGGCAGACCGAGGGCGGCACCGAGCATGTCGAGGGTGTCGAGTCGGCCGGTCACGCCGATCAGTCCTCGAACGTGGGGGCGATGCCCTCGGACTCCGCCCGGGCGACGAGCCGCTCGTGCGTGGCGGTGTCCACGGTCGTGGCCTCGTCGATCAGGAGGACCGGGATCCCGTCGCGCACCTCGTAGCTGCGGCGGAGACGCGGGTTGTAGAGCACCCGCTCGTCCGCGAAGTACAGCAGCGGGCCCTTGTCCTCGGGGCATGCGAGCACCTCGAGCAGCCGCGGGTCGAGTCGGTCGTCGGTCGTCACCTGTGGTTCCTCCGGTCCGTTCCTCCGGGCCACCCCGGAGCGTGTGTTCCTCCCGGCTGCGCCGGGAACTGTCGACGTCGCTGGGCGATCACCCCGTCATCACCGCCTGCACCTCGGCCACCCGTGCCGCCACGGCGGCATCGTCGGCGGCCTCGACGTTCAGTCGGAGGAGCGGCTCGGTGTTCGACGGGCGGAGGTTGAACCACCAGTCGCCGGCATCGACCGTCAGGCCGTCGAGCCGGTCCTGGCTCAGCTCGGCGTAGTGCTCCGCCACCCGCTCGATCACCGCGTGCGGGTCGTCGACCCGGGTGTTCAACTCACCCGAGTCCGCGTACCGCTCGAAGGGGCGGCGCAGCTCCGAGAGCGGCAGCCCGGTCGCCGACATCTGGCCCAGCACCACCATGGAGGCGATCAGCCCGGAGTCCGCCCGGTAGTTGTCGAGGAAGTAGTAGTGCGCCGAGTGCTCGCCGCCGAACACCGCTCCCTCGTCAGCCATGAGCTTCTTGATGAACGAGTGACCGACCCGGCTCCGCACCGGCGTGCCGCCGTGCTCCCGGATGACCTCGGGCACGGCCTTGGAGCAGATCAGGTTGTGGATCACCGTCCCGCCGCCGCGGGCGTCGAGGATGGCGGCGGCGATGATCGCCGTGGTGGTGGACCCCGACAGGGTCCGGCCCTGTTCGTCGACGAGCACGACCCGGTCGGCGTCGCCGTCGAAGGCGAGGCCGATGTCCGCTCCGGACTCGACGACTCGAGCCTGGAGCGCCTCCTGGTTCACCGGCTGGATCGGGTCCGCCGGGTGGTTGGGGAACGTGCCGTCGAGCTCGGGGTACAGGACCTCGAGCTCGAGCGGGAGCCGGGCGAACACGGCGGGCACGACGAGACCGCCCATGCCGTTGGCGGTGTCGGCGACGACCCGCATGGGACGCAGTGCGTCCACGTCGACGAACCCGCACACGTGCTCGACGAACTGCTCGAGCACGTCGAGCGAGGAAGTGCCACCGGCCTCGGGCACGTCGGGGAGCCCACCGGCGAGCGAGACCTCGGCGAGCTCGCGGACCCGCAGGAGCCCGCTGTCCTCGCCGACGGGTCGGGCACCGGACAGACAGAACTTGGTGCCGTTGTACTGGGCGGGGTTGTGCGAGGCCGTGAAGACAGCGGCCGGCGCGTCGAGCGAGCCGGAGGCGAAGTAGACCTCGTCGGTCGAGCAGAGCCCCAGGTCGACGACGTCGACGCCCCGGGAGCGGACGCCGTCGGCGAACGCAGCACTCATCTCGACGCCTGTCGGGCGCATGTCCCGGGCGACCAGGATCCGATCGATCGATCCACCCGAGGCGGCCGCCTCCTCGAGTGCGAACTCGGCGAAACCCACGCCGATGGCCCTGGCCAGCGACGGGTCGTACTCGCCCGGGCAGACCCCGCGGACGTCGTAGGCCTTGACGATGGCCGCGAACGGCGACTCGGGAGCACCCATCCGCTGCACCCTAGTGGCCACCGGGGACCGGTCCGGGACCGTCAGGAGACCGGCGGGAGGCGCTCGTCGCCCGGGGCCAGCTCGTAGTCGCCGAGCCGTGCGTGACGCCGGATGGCGAACAGGTCGGCGAGCAGCCGGGAGGTGTCACGGGCCAACCGGACGGTCGACCGGGACGAGTTCACCACCGTGACCGGGACCTCGACCAGGGTGAGCCGGTAGCGCTCCACCAGGTGGAACACCTCCACGTCGAAGGCGAACCGGTCCACCGTGCAGTGGGAGAACACGAGCCGGGCCGCGTCCGAGCGCATGGCCTTCAGGCCGCACTGGGTGTCGCGGTACCGGCCGAGCAGCACGAGCCCGGTCAGCACGTTGACGACGCGACCACCGACCTCGCGGAGCCGCCCGGCCCGCACCACCGTCATGGTGTCGGTGTGCTGACGGCTGCCGACGGCGACGTCCCAGCCCTCCTCGACCCGCTCCACGAAGCGGACGAGCTGTGCCGGCGCGTAGGCCAGATCGGCGTCGATGAACGCCACCGTCCGCCCGTCCGCAGCGAGCACGCCGGTCCGCACGGCCGCCCCCTTGCCGCGGTTGCGGTCCAACACGATGACCTGGTCGGCGCCGGCGGATCGGGCCGCCTCGGCGGTCCGGTCGTCGGACCCGTCGTCGACGACGACGACCTCCAGGCCTCCGTCGTCGGCCACGGAGGCGAGCTCCGAACGGATCCGGGCGATGGACGCACCGATGCGGTCGGCCTCACGGAAGGCCGGGACCACGACGCTGAGCCGGTGTCCGCCCGGCGGGGGTGGCCGGCGGCCCGGCCGCCGCTGGTCGTCCCGCACGTACTGCACCATCACCCGCCGGTAGTTGGCCACCCGGACGACGAATGCCGCCAGCAGCGCCGGCAGCTTGATGAGCACCAGCGCCCAGGCCCGTCGCGGGTCCAGCATCAGGTCCAGCCCGGTGACGATGGCGACGTCGGCGACCAGCGCGAGCGCGGCCGTCCCCAGGTAGGGCCCGGCGGACCGGTAGAAGCGCTGCGACGGGTCGTCGGGCAGGGTGAGCCAGCCGTGGAGCAGCCAGGACACGGCCGTCGCTGCAGCGACGGCTACGGCATCGGCGACCGGCACGGGCCAGCCGACCTGGAACCGCAGGGCGACGAGCAGCCCGATGTCGACCAGCGTGGCGATCGTCCCGATCAGGACGAAGCGCCGGAGCAGGTTCACCTGAGGTCGGGCGGATCGGGCTCGGAATCGTCGAGGTCCTCGGTGCCGACGGTTCCCTCGGGGTCGTCGCCACCCGCCGCACCGGCGACGACCGGCACCGACACCTCGACGGCGGGGGCCGCCGCCCGGTCCCGGCGACGCTGGTCATCGACGGCGAGCCATCCGACGGCCACGAACCCGGCGACCGCCATGAGCCAGCCCAGCACGTCGATCCACGAGGTCCCGTAGCTCAGGGTGACCTCGTTCTCCGTCGGGATGACCACCATCTGGTTGGGGGTGACCCGGTAGGGGCCCTCGGCGCCATCGACCCGCCAGTTCGGGAAGTACGAGGCCTTGACCAGCACGGGCACGCCGGTCTGGTCGACCCGGAACGAGATCTCGTCGGTCCCGGTGGTCACGCCCGTGACCTCGACCGGCGGCAGCGGCACCCGGGGCGGGTCGGGGTCGTCGGCGGGGACGCGGGCCCAGGAGTCCGGACCCGAGGTCGCCAACGGGACGTCCCAGCGTTCCGGGTCGAGGTACCACTCGACGGCCGGGCCGGGGGCCTTGGGGGCCTGGGCCTGGCCCTCGGCAGGCTCGGGCCGCTCGCCGTAGATCCAGCCGTCCACGTGGTCGTCGGCCGGGTCGAGCACCACCGGTTCGTTCTCGAGGGACGAGACCACCTCGGAGTCGGCCACCTCGAAGATCACCCAGTTGCGCTGCACCCCGTCCCCCGAGTCGGGTGAGGCGAAGCTGGCGACCTCGCTGAGTCGCGGCTCGGTGCGGGCTGCGGCGATCGCCTGGTCCGAGGAGGCCATGTAGTACTTCACCCCGAGCAACTGGAGGTGCGACACGCCCAGGCCGATGTTGAAGTTCCCGTAGGGCAGATCCCGCTGCGCCCGGGACGGCTGGGTGGAGAGCTCCGACTGGTTCAGGAAGTGGAACGGCGTCGTCGACGAGGCCTCGAAGTAGAGGCCCTCCATGGACCCGATGCACCCGTCGGTCAGGTACGGCAGCAGCATGAGCGCCATGGGTGTCCCGAACCGGTCCAGCTTGGGTTCGTACTCCCACATGGCCCGGCCGCACCCCTCACGAGCGGCGACCTCCTCCATGGTGGTCACCAGCCCGTCGAACTCCGGGAAGGCCGGCCGGGACTCCAGCCCCTGGAAGTTGTAGTAGGCCCATCCGCTCGAGATGTTCTGCTTGGGGAACCCGAGACCCAGCCACTGGTAGGTCGACGCCCCGGACCCCGAGGAGTCGGCCACGACCTGACCACCGGGCAGGATCCGCAGGGCACCGGCGAGCGAGACGAGCATGACGGCGAAGACGACGACCAGTCCGGTGACGTCCACCCACGCCGGCTCCTCGCGCTCGCGGCGCATGTCGCCGACGACCAGGGCGATCGACCGGATGACCAGGCCGACCGACAGGGCGGCGAGCAGGTAGAGGCCGAGCACGTAGAACGGCAGGATCCGGGCGTTCCACAAGCGGTACTGGGGCAGCAGCACGAAGATCCACGCGTGGGTCACGATGAGCATCGAGAGCCACCAGCCCAGTCGCACCCGGTGGACCATCGACAGGACGAGGCCCAGCGCCGCCAGGGCGAACACGACGTTGCGGTACGGCATGTCGAAGACCGCCGGGTCGGGCCAGAGGTAGCGGGAGTACTCGGTGAGCTTCTCCCAGCCCATGTCGTTCAGGTAGGTGCTGTTCAGGTAGAAGGGCACGAACCAGAACGCGGCGACGAGGAACCCGACCGGCCCCACGACGACGGCCCACTTGAGGACCCTGGAGTCGAACCCTGCGAAGCAGGCCAGCACCGCCAGCGTTCCGAGGATCGGGAACCAGCTCGGCGCCACGACGAGCGACAGCACCACGGCACCCAGCACGACGCCGACGACGATCCGGCCCGTCCGGCCAGCGTCCCACCAGGGGGTGCGGTCCTCGCGCCTCGTGAACAGGTACACCACGGTGGCGATCACGGCGAAGATCGCCGGGATGAGGTGACAGAGGATCACCAGGCCGAGCAGCGTCGCCCCCAGCGCCCGGTCCCAGCCGGTGCGCACCCCACGGACCAGGACCGCCAGGTAGAGCACGGCGAGGGTCAGCGAGATCGAGAACGCGAACTCACCCGCCATCGTCGACGGGATGTTGCCGCCGTAGATGGTGAACCCCGTCTCGTACAGGAACGCCGCCGCGCCGAGGGCGATCAGGGGCGGCACCGGGAACGGCAGCCGGGCGGCCCGACCCAGCGCGAACCCGGCGAGCGGCATGGTGACGATCCCCGAGACCGTCACCATCTTGAAGGCGATGTTGTAGGGGATCGGGACCAGCAGGACGGCAGCGACGACCGCCGAGATCCACACCAGCGTGCGGAGCACGGGCGAGGTGGTCCGGCCCAGCAGCCACCGGGTGCCGGCAGCGAGACCCAACAGGGCGAAGGGGACCATCCAGATGGGCAGGCCCACGTTCAGGGCCACGATCATCAACGACGGGACGACCATGTAGAAGACGTACGCCGGGAACCCCGCGTACCAGTCGGGCGACCACCCGGACAGACGCAGGTTTGGGAGCAGCTCGTCGCGCAGGAAGGCCGGGCCCCAGACGTGGGCCCCCATGTCGCCACCCGTGGCCGTGGTGTTCTGGAAGATCCACTCCGGGTGCATGGTGGCGGCCACCACGGCACATGCGATCCCGACGACCACCCAGGAGACGATGTTCGTCATCCGCCGACCACCGTGCTCGGGGTCGTCGATCAGGACCAGATCGTCGGCGAACCCGCCCCGTTCGGCCCCGCCGTCGGCGGCCGGACCGCCGGACCCGTCGTCGACCGTGTCGTCGACCGTGTCGTCGTCGAGCGTGTCGTCGTCGACCGCGTCGAGGGTGTCGACGGCGACCGCGGCCGACGGAACAGGGTCATCGGAGTCATCGACGATGTCGTCCGGCGTCGTCATGCGGCGACCATCGTGCCACGCGATTCCCGGAAAGCGGACGCACCGTTCCGGAGTTCCCCGGTCCGGACGCCGGGCCCGGCCGTCGTGCTGCGACCGGCCGCCCTCGGTGCGCTCAGTTCGAGATGGACCGCTTGTAGCGGGTCGGCGCCGAACTGATGTCGGCGATCACCCCGTCCAGGTCCACCGCCTCGCCGTCGCGTCGCCAGGTCCGGGTGTCGCAGGTGGAACACGACCGCATGACCAGGTCCGAGCCGTCCACGGTGAGCTCGATCTCCACGAGGTCGCCACCGCAGGTCTCACAACGTGACGTCGACATGGCCGGACCTCCCTGTTGTTCGTCGGCACGCTCACGTCCGACCTCTCGAGGCTACCCGGCGGCGAGCAGCGCCACTGTTACGGCGTTGAAGGTGGCGTGGGCGACCACCGCAGCGCCGATCCTGCCGGTCCGCAGGACCAGCCCGGCCAACACGGTGCCCAGCACGAACAGGCCCAGGAACTGCAGGGGCTGCAGGTGCATGGCGGCGAACACGGCCCCGCAGAGCACCGCTGCCAGCACCGGTCCGACCCCACGCTTGCGGAGGGCGCCGAGCAGGAGCCCCCGGTAGAAGAGCTCCTCGACCAGCGGCGCCCCGACCACCACGACGAGCCCCAGCACGATCCAGCCCCAGGGGCCCTGGGCCTTGTCCGCCAGGGCCCGGGCCGGTTCCGCCAGATCATCCGTCGTCTGATCGAGCAACCGGAGCACCGGCCAGTAGAGGAGCGGCAGCACCACGAACTGCATGACGAGGCCCACGCCCAGTCCGATCGGCAGGTCGATCGGGGCGAACCGGACCCGGAACTCGCGGACGACGCCGTGGCCCTTGGCGCCGGCACCGCCGAGCGCCACCATCCAGCCGGCCCAGAGCGGGAGCTGCAACAGGGCCGTGGCCCAGAGCGGAACGTCGGACAGCTCGTCCCAGCCCGCCAGCGAGAACGCCACGACCTGAGCGATCAGGAGGAGCACCTGCGAGAGGCCGATGCCGATGGCCACATCACCCAGGCCCCAACCCGAGGACGGATCGGGCCACGGGTCGGAACTCGCCTCGGGAGAACCGGCCGGCACCTCACCGCCCCCCGGGCGGTCGGGGGTCACGCCCCGATCAGGTCGAGCGACGGCGGCCCGGCGGCCAGCGACCGCTGGTCCCGCAGCTCCCAGCCGCGTGGCACCCGGACGGTGTCGGCGTGCAGGTCGCAGAGGTCGTGGACCATCGGGTGGGCCTCGGCGGCCAGGTCCTCGAGCCAGACGGTCGACTCGGCGTAGGCGTAGGACAACGTCGCCGTCGCCCGACGGTCACACCCCGGCTTGGCGCACAACCTGCTCACGTGCAGGACCGTACCGTCGACGGGCGCGGCGACGGCGGATGCCCGCGCCGCCAGACGGAGCGGACGTTCAGCTTCACCGGCTCCGGGGACCGCCCCCGTCGTGGAGGATCGGCCCGCGGCACCTAGGCTGGCCCCATGTCTGGTGAGCCGACCGACTCCACCCCGAACGCCAAGGGCAAGGGCGGGATGCCGTCCTGGCTGATCTGGATCCTGCTGGCCGTGGTGGGCCTGACCGTCGTCAGCGCCCTCTCCCTGTCCTCCAAGCAGGGTGAGCCGATCCCGTTCTCGGCCTTCGTCCAGCAGGTCGAGGACGGCAACGTCCAGACCGTCAACTGGAACAACGCCACCAATGCCGTGACCGGGACCACCAAGAGCGGCGAGCAGTTCGTGACCTCCGGCCCGGCGGAGCCGCCCCAGGACCTGCTGACGACCATGGAGGCGAAGGACGTCGAGGTCACCTTCGACAACCCGACGCCCAACCTGTTCACCTCGCTGATCCCGCTGCTGCTCCCGGTGGCACTGATCGTCGGGTTCTTCGTGTGGATGAACCGGCGGGCCCAAGGGCAGATGGGCGGGATCATGTCGATCGGCCGGTCCCGGGCCAAGACGTACACCACGGAGCGTCCGGCCACGCTCTTCACCGACGTGGCCGGCTACGAGGGGGTGAAGCGGGAGATCCGGGAGGTCGTGGACTTCCTCAAGGAGCCCGACCGCTTCCTCGAGATCGGCGCCCGCATCCCGAAGGGCGTCCTGCTCGTCGGTCCGCCCGGAACCGGAAAGACGCTGATCGCC
>SXMI01000254.1 GCA_005777415.1 Actinomycetota bacterium
ACCGGGCCGCCGGCGTCGACTCGAGCGGCACCAGCTGCACCTGCCCGGTCGGGTCGTCGTCGTCCTCGACCAGCCGCCAGCCACACAGCTCGCCCAGCCGGTCGCGGCCCTCGTGCGGCCCGATCGCGATGATCTCGTCCCCCGCCGCGAGCACCACGTAGCCCCGCGGCCGGTAGAGGTAGCGGTTGTCACGACGGATCGCCAGCACCTGGAACCCGGGCTCGATGTCGAAGTGGAGCTCCGACAGTCGTCGCCCGTCGGCCACGGACCCCGGCGCGACCGGTACCCGCGTCGCCACCACCTCGGCCTGGCCGAGCGCCACCTTCACGAGCGGGTGGACCTCGTAGTCGTCGGTGATGAGCCACACCATGGCGCTCGCCTGGTCGCCGAGTTCCTCGGACGCCGAGGCCAGCTGGAGCAGACCCCGCAGCGGCGCCGGGTCGACGTCCTGCTTGGCCGCCCGCAGCACCCAGAGCTGCAGCTGGTCCTTCATGCCGTCCAGGCGCTCGGCCAGGTGGTTGACCTCGGCGGCCAGACCCACGTCCTGCAGTGCGAGCGCCGAGTAGGCCAGTCCGACCGCCGCCTCGGAGATGTTCTTCATCTCGACCAGGACGTCCACGGCCCGGTCCAGATCGGTGAGGGAGTCGGGCGGTGAGACCTCGGGCGGCTCCCAGGTGGGGGCGGCCGCCAGTTCGTGGAGCCGCACGATCCCGGCCGGCGAACCGCGCAGGAACAGGACGTCACCGGGGACCAGCACGATGTCGCCGTCGATCTCCTCGATCATCCACGACCGGTCCCGACGGATGGCCACCACCCGCATGCCGCACTGCACGGGGATCTCCAGGTCCTTGAGCGGCCGGTGCGCCATGTGGGAGCCCTCTCGGATCCACACCCGGTGCGACACCTCCTCGGCGTTCGACAGGTCGGCGATCAGCTCGTCGGGGATCCCGAGCCGGTGGGTGACGAGTCGCGAGATGTCCACCGCCGCGTTGGCGATCCCCTCGATCGCCGAGATGACCTGCAGCACCGAGGCCATGCCCTCTGCCTCGGCGGGTCGGCGCACCGCGAGGATGCACACCGCCCGCATCTCCTGCACCAGGTCGTTCATCCGCTCCTCGAGCTGGCCGAGCTCGTCGGCCATCCCGGGATCGTTGAAGTAGACGGCCGCGTAGGCCAGGTCGACCATGATCTCCGAGGCGTCCTTCGCTTCGGCGAGCATGGCCCGGAGACTTCGAGGGCGTTCGTCCATAGGGTCTCCTCAGGATAGGCGGCTCGGCGGGCCGGGCGACGGCTCGGCGCGACCCGAGCGGTGGGAGCGGGCCGGTAGATTGGCCCCGTTCACGACAGGGCCGTCGCACCCACGGGTCAGCGGCCGGTCACCAGACCAGAGGTGCACATGTCCCGCAACCCGATCCTCAACGACCAGGCGTTCCACGTCGGGAGCGGTTCGCCCGCCGACGAGTGGAACAACGCGCAGGCCGCCGGCGCCGGCTCGACCACGGCGGCCGCTGCCGACGCCGCCATGACCTCGCAGCGTGACCGGCACCTGCAGCAGCGGTCCGGCGACGGCAAGGTCATGACCATGGGCGGGGTCGCAGCCGCCACCGGCGTCCTGTTCGGTGTGCTGCTGGTGACCGCCTTCTTCGGATGGCAGTCGGTGACGGTGACGCAGGTCGGGATCGACGCCGCCGGCGACCCGGTGTTCGACGCCAGCGCCACCCAGCCGATCCTGTTGGTCGCATCGGTGTTCGTCGGGCTCGGTCTGGCGATCTTCACGGCGTTCAAGCCGAACCTCGCCCGGATCACCGCCCCGCTGTACGCGGCGGCCGAGGGGTACTTCCTGGGCGCCATCTCCGCCATCTTCGGTGCGCAGTTCCAGGGGATCGTCGCCCAGGCCGTGCTCGCCACCTTCGGCGTGTTCCTGATCATGCTGGCGCTCTACGGCCTGCGGATCCTCCGGGCCACCCCGAGGTTCGTCAAGGGCGTGATCGCAGCCACGTTCGGCATCGCCTTCATGTACCTCGGCATCTTCATCCTCAACCTGTTCGGCGTGGCCGAGGGCTTCTGGTCGAGCGGTTCACCGCTCGGCATCATCATCAGCCTGGTGGTCGTGAGCGTCGCAGCGCTGAACCTGATCCTCGACTTCGACTTCATCGAGCAGGGATCCAAGGCGGGCCTCCCCCGCTACATGGACTGGTACGGGGCGTTCGGCCTGCTCGTCACGCTCATCTGGCTCTACCTCGAGATGCTCCGCCTGCTCGCCCGCCTGCGACAGTGACGGACCCCGGGTCGGTCCCCGTGGCGACCGATCAGCCGGTGCCGATGACGGTCGCCAGGGTCTTGGTCTGCGAGAAGGCAGGCGGTGGCGGGTCCGTGCGGGCGACCGGCCAGGCCGGCGCCCGGTAGAGGGCGATCCGGGCCGATTGGGCGCACTCCCCGTTCGGCCGGCACGTGAGCGGCCCGGAGACTCCGGGGTAACCGTCCACGTCCAGCATCGCCGACCGGAGCGCCGAGCGATCGACCCGGAGCGCACCCCCGGGGAGCCGCACGGCCGCTCGACGCAGTGCGCTCAGGAGCAGGTTCGTCGCGTCGAACGCATAGGTGTGGTACACGCCGGTGGGCGGCCCACCGAGTCGGCGCTCGATACCGGACCGCATCGCCTGGGCGTAGAACGCACCCTCGGCGAACTCGCCGACGTCGGGACCGGAGGCGAGCACCCCGTCGGCGGCCGGGCCGAGGGTGTCGAGCAGGTCCGTGCTCTGACAGGCCTCGGCCACGATCACCTCGGTGGACGCCAGTGCAGCCCGGGACCTGACCTCCCGGACCAACTCGGTGCACCGGGGGTCGAACATGGGCAGGAACACCGCAGACGGGGCCACCCCGGCCAGACGGTCCGCCACGACGGACGGCTCGAGCGACCCGTCGAGCGACGGGATGTCGCTCCCGGAGGTGGTCCGGAGTCGGACGACTCCGACACGGCCGACCCGACGCGCCTCGCGTTCGAAGACGTCGGCGAGGGCCTCGGAGTAGGGGTTGCCGTCCGAGACGACGGCGACCGGCCGGTCCCCCGGCGTCCGGTCGACGAAGTCCGCCACGACGGACCCCTGGATCAGGTCGTTGAAGATCGTGCGGAAGTAGAACCGTTCGTGCGCCTCGTCCGTCGTCAGCCCGGGGGCGGTGTTCGCCGGCGAGACCAGCAGGATCGACCGCTCCGACAGCGTCCGGTCCGCAGCGCCGAGCGCGGCCGACGAACACGTGGTGCCGACGACGCCGAGCAGGTCCGGCTCGTCGGCGACCGAGGCAGCGGCAGTCCTGCCCACCTCCGGGGTGCACCCCTCGTCGTTGACCGACAGGACCACGTCGTGGCCCAGGAGCTGCCCGTCGATCCCGTCGAAGCGACCGTCGAGGTAGTCGACGGCGAGCTCGGAACCCAGCAGTGCGTCCTCCCCGGCGGAGCTGTCGCCGCTCAGCCAGGCGAGCACTCCGATCCGAACCGGTTCGCCGATGCCGATCTCGATGCAGTCCGGCCGCCCCGCTCCGTCGGCCGCGTCCTGCTCCGCCTGCTCGGCGGGGACACAGGCTGCGGACACGCGGCTGGGCGGGTCGGGCGAGTCGCCGGGGAGCCACGGGATGTAGCGACCGTCGCGGAGCTCCTGGGCCAAGCTGGCGACCGGATCCCTCGAGGCCTGGAACTCCCCCCGGAACGGCCCGGCGATGCCCAGGATCGCAGCAAGGTCGAGCGCCACGACCACGACGATCCCCCAGGCCACGACCGTGTAGCGGGGACCGGCCCGCAGGGTCACGACCAGTGCGTTCACGACGAGCGCCACACCCGCCAGAGCGCTGAGCGCGACCAGCGCGACCGGGAGCTCCTGGGATGCGATGGCAACCCGCTCCCGACGGGTCGAGGTCAGGGAGCTCACCGCCTCCTGCATCCCGTCGGTCGACGCCGCCGGGGCGTACGAGGAGGTCGCGATCTCGAAGACCTCCGACTTGAGCTCCTTGAGTGCCGTGAAGGCCCGCGAGTTCTCGGGTTCATCGCTGGCGAGCGCCCGCCACTCGTCGCGCTCGACCGCCTCGAGGTACGCCTCCAACAGGTCCTGCACCCGCTCCACGTCTGCGGCGGGCAGGCCCTCGGTGCTGTAGGCGAGCTGGCTCGCGCTGGCCGACTCGTCGGCGATGAGCGTGTTGGTCTGGCGCAGCGACTGGTACTCGGCGTTGATGAGGAACGCAGTCAGGATCGCGAAGAGACTGCCGAGTGCCGTCATGTAGGCCGCCGCCACGGTGCCGGCGCGCTCGCCCGAGCCGGCGGCGCTGCGCTGGTGCAGCCACCGGTTGACGGCGGCGGCGAACGCGACCCAGGCCACGAGCGAGACCACCAGCAGCGCCGGCCCGGGCAGCGAGATCAACCACGTCACGGTGTGTCATGGTAGGGGTCGTGTTCGCAGGACACCTCCCGCCACCGGATCGGCGACGGACACCGGGCCGGGTCGGCGATCCGCACCGTCGGCGACGAGTGGCCCCGCTGGCGGCCGCGCTGGTCGTGGCCGGCACCCTGACCGGCTGCTCGGGCGAGGTCCTCGACGACCGGGTGAGGGTTGCAGGCTCCGAGTC
>SXMI01000255.1 GCA_005777415.1 Actinomycetota bacterium
CCCGGCGCTGCTGCGCCCCGGCCGCTTCGACCGGCACGTCGTGGTGGACCCACCCGACCGGGCGGGACGACTGGCGGTCCTGGAGGTCCACACCCGGGGGACCCCCGTGGCCGATGACGTCGACCTGGATGTGGTCGCCCGACGGACCCCCGGCGCGACGGGTGCGGACCTGGCCGCCATCGTCAACGAGGCGGCGATCGCAGCGGCCCGACGTGACGCGGAGGTCGTCACTGCGGCCGACTTCCGGCGAGCCACCGACCGGGCGACCGCCGGGACGGAGCGGCCGTCGCGGGTGCTGTCCGACGGTGAGCGGCGCGTCATCGCCGTCCACGAGGCCGGTCACGCGCTGGTGGCGCACACACTCCCGCTCGCCGACGAGGTGCACCGCGTGTCCATCGTCCGCCGGGGTGCGGCGCTGGGTCACACCTTGATCCTCCCCACCGAGGACCAGCACCTCCACGGGCGCCGCGAGCTCCAGGACCGGATGGCGGTGCTCCTCGGGGGCAGATCGGCCGAGGAGGTCGTCATCGGTGAGGTGACGACCGGCGCCGCCGACGACATCCTCCGCGTCTCCCAGCTCGCCCGGTCCATGGTCGTCGAGTACGGGATGAGCCCCAAGCTCGGTCCCGTCCACCTGGCCGACGGCGACGACGCCCCGTTCCTGGGCCGCGCCTCGACCAGGTCGGCCACGCTGTCGCCGGACACCGCCGCCCGTGTCGACGAGGAGGTCGGTCGACTCGTCGACGAGGCGGCGGCCCGCGCCGTGGCCGTGATCGAGTCGCACCGCGGCGTGCTCGACGCCGTCGTCGAGGCGCTCCTCGAACACGAGACCGTGGAGGGCGACGAGCTGGTGAGGTTGTTGGCGGTCGCCGACACGCAGCAGGATGAAGCGGGCGATCCGATGCCCGGGTCCGATTCAGGAACGCACGGGGCCATCGGCGACGAGGGAGCGACCACGTGAGTCAACCGACTGTCCCCGGAGTCGACGCAGAAGCGACCGGCGTCGACCACGACCGACTCGAACGTGCGGTTCGGGAGATCCTGATCGCCATCGGTGAGGATCCCGACCGCGAGGGTCTGCTCGACACCCCGGCCCGGGTCGCCCGGATGTACGCCGAGACGTGTTCGGGTCTGCGTGAGGACCCGGCCCAGCACCTGAAGGTCACCTTCGACGCCGGCCACGACGAGATGATCCTGGTCCGCGACATCCCCGTGTACTCGCTCTGCGAACACCACCTGGTGCCGTTCTTCGGTCGTGCGCACGTCGGCTACATCCCGTCGCGCGACGGGCGGGTCACGGGCCTCTCCAAGCTCGCACGGGTCGTCGACGGGTTCGCCAAGCGGCCGCAGGTCCAGGAGCGTCTGACGACCCAGGTCGCTGACGCCGTCGAAGCAGCGCTCGACCCGCGGGGCGTACTGGTGGTCGTCTCCGCCGAGCACCTGTGCATGTCCATGCGCGGGATTCGCAAGGCCGGGTCCTCGACGGTCACCTCGGCGGTGCGCGGCATCTTCCGCACCGATACCGCGGCGCGCATGGAGGCCATGCAGTTCATCGACCGTCGCGGCTGAGTCGTCGGCGCGGGCGGGGTCGTTCGAGGTGACCGAACCGGTGCAGGTCATGGGGGTCCTCAACGTCACGCCCGACTCCTTCTCGGACGGTGGTGACCACGTCGAGCCCGACGTCGCCGTCGCCCGGGGCCTCCGCATGGTCGACGAGGGTGCACACGTCATCGACGTGGGCGGTGAGTCGACCCGGCCCGGAGCTCGTCCCGTCGACCCGGCGGAGGAACAGGCCCGGGTCCTGCCGGTGATCGAGCGGCTGGCCGGACCGTGTGAGCAGGTCGGGGTCCGGCTCTCGATCGACACCCGGCACGCCGGCACGGCCCGGCTCGCCGTCGCCGCCGGCGCTCGGATCGTCAACGACGTCAGTGCCTCGCTGGCGCCGCTCGCCGCCGAGCTCGGTTGCGCCTGGGTCGCCATGCACATGGCGGGCGAACCGGGGACGATGCAGTCGAACCCGACCTACGGCGATGTGGTCGCCGAGGTGGAGGCGTTCCTGATCGACCGGATCGAACTGGCCCGGTCCCTCGGGGTCGGAGAGGTCTGGATCGATCCCGGGATCGGCTTCGGCAAGACCACGGCCCACAATCTGGCGCTGCTCGCCGCCACCGATCGTCTGGCGTCGCTCGGTGCGCCGCTGATCGTGGGCTCGAGCCGGAAGCGGTCCCTGGGAGTCCTGGCGGCCCGGGCCGATCGGCGCCTGCCGGCGCACCCCGGTCCGACGGGCGGATCAGCCGTCTTCGAACCACCCGGCGAGCAGCTGGAACCACTCAGCGTGACGGACCGCCGTTCCGGTTCGCTGGCACCGGCTGGTTGGGCCATGATCCACGGGGCACGGATGGTCCGTGTCCACGACGTGGCTCCCACGGTCCGGCTGGCCCGGGCGCTCGCCGCCTCCCGACCGACGGACGGGGACGGTGCGAGGACGGGGCCTGCTCCGACGAGGTGACGAGATGGCCAAGGGCAAGTGGGCACAAGGGATCGAGCCCCGCCACTTCCACTGGATCATCCAGGACCAGCTCGCGGTCTGCGAACGGCCGGGCGGGTTCGGGTCCAACCACCGGAAGGTGCGCCGTCAGGAGGAGATCATCTGGATCCGGGAGCAGGGCTTCGACCGGGTCGTGTCGCTCTCCAGCGCCCCCCACAACCTGCACAACTACGACGAACTCGGCGTGGCGTGGTCACACTGGCCGTTTCCGTCGCACGAGGACCTGGGCCGCTACCTGGACACCTCGTACAGCCAGTTGCAGCAGCTCCTCCAGGCCCGCCAGAAGCTGATCCTCCACCAGGACGAGCTGTCGGTCCGCCTGTGCGGGTTCCTGGCCGGGTACCTGGTGTGGTCCGGCATGGTCCCGGAACCGCCGAAGGCCATCTCGGTGGTGGAGCACCTGACCGGCCGGCAGATGGGCGCGGACGGTCGGGAGATCGTCGGCGAGTCCATCCGCCTGCACCAGTGAGCGTGCGCCGCCCGGGCCCGGGGCGGAACTGACGTGGGCGACGTGATCGAACTCCGTGGGCTGCGGCTCACGGCGGTGGTCGGCGTGCTGCCCGAGGAGCGGGAACGCGCCCAGCCGCTGGAGCTCGACCTGGATGTGGTCGTCGACCTCCGTGCCGCCGGCGAGTCCGACGAGCTGGACGACACGGTCGACTACGGCGCGCTGTGCGATCTGGTCGAGGCCCTGGTGCTGAGCGACCAGCCGCTGCTGCTCGAGCGGCTCGCCGAGCGGATCACCACGGCGGTGCTCGCCGCCGACGAGCGGATCACCGCCGTGGACCTGTCGGTCCGGAAGCTGCGCCCCCCGGTTCCCCAGGACCTGGCCACCTCCGGCGTCCGCATCCGGAGGTCGCGGTGAGCGCCGCGCCCCGCCGGGTCTTCCTGTCGATCGGGTCCAACCTCGGCGACCGCTCCGCCCACCTCGCCCAGGCGGTCGAGTCGCTCCCCGACGTGGTCGCCGTCTCGCCGGTCTACGAGACCGATCCGGTGGGAGGCCCCGACCAGGGGGCCTACCTGAACCTGGTCGTCGAGCTCGCCACGGCCATCGAACCCCGCGACCTGCTGGCGATCTGCCATCGGTTGGAGGCCAACGCCGAACGGGTGCGCGAGGAGCGGTGGGGTCCCCGGACGCTCGACATCGACATGGTGTGGGTCGAGGGTGTCGTGAGCGACGACCCGGCGCTCACGCTGCCTCACCCGCGCTGGATGGAACGTCGGTTCGTGCTGGCCCCACTGCGTGATCTGGCCCCCGATCTGGTCAGTGCGCGTGACCTCCAACTCGCCGACGGGTCGGTCCGCCGCATCGATCCCTCGGACGCCTGAGGTCCCCGCCGTGGGGGACGGCGGATCGCCCCGGGCCGTCGCCGTTGCCGGTCGGGGACGGGCCGGCGGCAGCTTCGCCGCCGCCCTCGCCCGCTCGGGGTGGCGGGTGGAGGAGGTCCCCGGCCGGTCGGTGCCGGTCGGCGTCGTCGACTCGGTGGACCTGGTGCTCCTCGCCGTCCCTGACGGTGCGGTCGCCGAGGTCGCCCGGTCGCTCCCGCCCGGGCGGGCGGTCGTGGCGCACTGTGCGGGCTCGCTCGGTCTGGACGCCCTGGTGCCGCACGAACGGGTCGCTTCGATCCACCCGCTCGTCTCGCTCAGCACGCCGGAGATCGGTGCCGAGCGGCTGCGCGGGGCGTGGTTCGCCGTCGCAGGCGACCCCGAGGTGGGCCATGCGCTCGCCCTCGCCGTGGTCGAGGAGCTCGGTGGGCGACCCGTCGACGTCCCCGACGAACGACGGGTCGCCTACCACGCCGCGGCGGCGGTGGCCTCGAACCACCTGGTGGCCCTGCTCGGCCAGGTCGAGCGCCTCGCCGCCGCGGCGGGGGTGCCGGCCGAGGCCTACTGGGACCTCGCTCGTCCGACCATCGACAACGTCGAGGCGCACGGTGCCGCAGCCGCGCTGACGGGCCCGGTCGCACGCGGGGACTGGGACACGGTCCGTCGGCACCTGGCGGCCATCGCGATCGACGAGCGCGACGCGTACCTCCCCCTGGCCGCCGCTGCGGCCCGCCTCGTCGGCCGTGACGTTCCCGACGACCTCCGGGTCCGGCCGTAGGCTGCACGACCGTGCAGATCGTCACCACGATCGTCGAGCTGCGGGGCCTGCTCGACTCGGCCCGCTCGGAGGGGCGAACCGTCGGGGTCGTGCCGACCATGGGGGCCCTGCACCCGGGTCATGCCGCGCTCGTGGATCGTGCTGCCGCCGAGTGCGACACCGTCGCGGTCACGGTCTTCGTCAACCCGCTGCAGTTCGCCGCCGGCGAGGACCTGGACTCCTACCCGCGGGACCTCGACGGCGACGTGCAGGTCGCCGGTGACCACGGTGCCGATCTGGTGTTCGCCCCCTCCGAGACCGAGATGTACCCGGCCGGCCGGGACCGGGTCCTGAGCGAGGTCCGGGTCGCGCTCCTGTCCGACGGGATGGAGGGCGCACAACGGCCGACGCACTTCGCCGGCGTGTGCACGGTCGTCGCCAAGCTGTTCAACATCGTCGGGCCGGCGAACGCCTACTTCGGCGAGAAGGACTTCCAGCAGCTGACGATCATCCGACGCATGGTCGACGACCTGTCGTTCCCGGTCACGGTCGTCGGGTGTCCGACCGTTCGGGAGACCGACGGTCTGGCGATGTCGAGCCGCAACGTCCGCCTGTCGCCGGACCACCGGGCCCAGGCGCCGGTGCTGGCCGCGTCCCTGGCGGACGGCGCTGCGGCGTTCGCCGATGGGGAGCGGTCCGCCGACGCGCTCGTCCGCATCGTGGAGGACCGCCTGGCCGACGCTCCGGACGGTCAGGTCGACTACGTCGCGGTGGTCGACCCGGCGACGCTGGAGCCGGTCGGGGTCGTCGACCGGAGCAGTCGTCTGGTGCTCGCCGTCCGGTTCGGTGGGACCCGGCTGCTCGACAACGCCGCACTGGGCGATCCGCCTCGCCTCGCCGGTGGGTCCGTCTCGTGAGCGACCTCGACCTGCTCGTGCTCGGCAGCGGCGTGGCCGGGCTGTCCGCGGCCGTGCGGGCGGCCACGGAACACGACCTGGCGACCGGCGTCCTGACCAAGGGATCGCTCGACCAGGCCACGACGCGGTGGGCCCAGGGCGGCGTCGCCGCGGCGCTGTCGCGGAACCCCGAGGAGATCGACCTCCACCTCGCCGACACCCTGGCCGCCGGTGCCGGACTCTGCGACCTCGACGCGGTCCGGGTCCTGGTGGACGAGGGACCGCGACGCGTCGAGGACCTCCTCGCCATGGGGGCGGAGTTCGATCGCGACGAACGGGGCGAGCTCGACCTGGCCCGTGAGGGCGGACACTCGGTCGCCCGGGTGGTGCACGCAGGTGTGGCCACCGGGGCCGAGGTGGAACGGGCCTTGGTCAGCGCCGTCCGCCGGACCGCCGTCGCGATCTACGAGCACGCCTATGCGCTGGACCTGCTCGTCGAGGACGGCCGGTGCGTGGGAGTCCTCGCCACCGGCGCCGGCGGGACCAACCCCGTGCGGGCCCGGCACGTGCTGCTCGCCACGGGCGGTGCCGGCCAGCTGTTCGCGGTGACCACGAACCCGCCGGAGGCCACCGGCGACGGACTGGCCATGGCCTTGCGGGCGGGCGTCGCCGTGGCCGACGCCGAGTTCTTCCAGTTCCACCCGACGGCACTCGCGCTCGCCGCCATGCCCCGGCCACTGTTGTCGGAGGCGCTCCGGGGGCACGGAGCGCTGCTCCGAGACATCCACGGCGAGCGCTTCGTCGACGAGTTGCTCCCGCGGGACGTCGTGTCCCGGGCCATCCTGGCGCGGATGCTCGCCGACGGGAGCGAGCACGTCTGGCTGGACGCCACCGGACTGGACCACTTCGCCGAGCGGTTCCCGACGATCCACACGGACCTCGCCCGGGTCGGCCTCGACCCCTCGGCGGACTGGCTGCCGGTGGCGCCCGCCGCCCACCACCAGTGCGGCGGGGTTGTCACCGACCTCCGGGGCGCCACCACGCTGCCGGGCCTGTGGGCCGCCGGTGAGGTGGCCTGCACGGGCGTCAACGGTGCCAACCGGCTCGCCTCCAACTCGCTGCTCGAGGGCATGGTCTTCGGTCCGCGGGCCGTCGAGTCGATCGCCGCCGGCGAGGACGGCCCCGAGGCGACGGGTGCCATGCGATCGGTGCTCGGATTCCCGGACGGTCCGCCCGAGCCCGACTCGTTGGACATCCCCGGCATCGTCCTCGACGTGGACCTGCCGGACGTCGCGGCGGTCGGGCCCACGGGAACGGGGGCATCGGGCGACTCCGGCGCCGACCGTCCGGCGGTCGAGGCCGCAGGGCTCCGCGCCGAGTTGCAGCTGATGATGTCGACCCATGCCGGGGTCACCCGCTCGGCATCGGGCCTGGCGGCCGCGCGGCGCACGCTCGAGGACCTGGCCCTCCGACTGCGTCGTGCCGGGCCGGCGGACCTTCCGGAGGTGGCGGAGGTCCGCAACCTCCTCACCGCCGGAGCGGCGCTGGTCGCCGCGGCCTCGGCCCGATGTGAATCCCGCGGGACCCATGCGCGCAGTGACCACCCGGAGCCCGAGGCGGGCCAGCGACACCGCTTGGTCGTCGTCGGCTCGACCCCCGACCAGCACACCGGCCGACCGGTGGAGGAGCACGAGTGAACGAGGACGACTGGCTGCACCCACCCCGACACGCCGTGGTCGACGCTGTCGCCCGCGCCCTCGCCGAGGATCTCGACCCCCTGGGTGACCTGACCGGGACGCTGCTCGGGGACGACCGTGCCGAGGCCAGGATCACCGCCCGAGCCGCCGGCCGGTTGGCGGGCACCCGCTGCGTGACCGAGGCGTTCGCCCAGGTCGACCCCTCGGTCGAGGTCACCTGGTCCTGCCGGGAGGGCGCCGCCGTCGGGGCCGGCGAGACCCTGGGGGTGGTCCGGGGACCGCTCGCCTCGATCGTCACCGCTGAGCGCACCGCGCTCAATTTCCTCGGCTTCCTGTCCGGGATCGCGACGCGGACGGCTGCGGTCGTGGACGCCGCTGCGGCTGGTGGACCCGCTCGGATCTGGGACACGCGCAAGACCGGTCCCGGGACCCGGGCGCTGTCCAAGGCCGCGGTGCGGGCCGGGGGCGGCCGAAACCACCGGGGCAACCTGTCCGACTGGTTGATGCTCAAGGACAACCACCTCACCGGACTCGGCATCTCGGCGGCGGTGGCCACGGCCCGTGATCGCTGGCCGGGCCGGACCATTCATGTCGAGTGCGACCGTCTCGACCAGTGCGTCGAGGCGCTCCGGGCGGGGGCCGACGCGGTGCTGCTCGACAACATGTCGCCCGAGGAGGTCCGGGAGTGCGTGGCCGCCGCCGGCGAACTCCAGGGCAACGCCCCGCGCCGGACCCTCCTCGAGGTCTCGGGCGGGATCACGCTGGACAACGTCGCCGACTACTCGGGTACCGGGGTCGACCTGATCTCGTCGGGTGGTCTGACCAACGCGGCCGGCGTCCTCGACGTCGGCCTGGACATCGGCCCCGTGGCCGCCGACGGCGGGGCGCTGCGTCCCGGAGTCGACCCGGACGGAGCGTAGGGACCAAGCTGTCGTGCCGGGCCCGTCCCGGCGCGACCGTGCCGTCCCAGGGAGTTCCCGTGCTGCTCGTCATCGATGTCGGCAACACCCAGACGGTCGTCGGCCTCTACGACGCCGGCGACCGGAGCCACCAGCTCCTGGACCACTGGCGTCTCGCCACCCACGCGGAACGGACCAGCGACGAGCTGCTGCTGCTCCTCCGTCAGCTGCTCGAGACCCGCGGGCTCGAGCTGCGCACCGATGTGCGTGGCGTGGCGGTGTCGTCGGGCGTGCCGTCGGTGACCTTCGAGCTGCGGCGCATGTGCGAGCGCTACCTGGAGCTCGAACCGGTCGTGCTCGGCGCCGGGGTGCGGACGGGCATGCCGGTGCTCTACGACAACCCCAAGGAGGTCGGGGCGGACCGGATCGCCAACGCGGTGGGGGCGTTCGACCTGTACGGCGGCCCGACGATCGTCGTGGACTTCGGCACCGCCACCACCTTCGACGTGATCTCGGACCGGGGCGAGTACCTGGGCGGCGCCATCGTTCCGGGGATCGAGATCTCGCTCGACGCGCTCTTCGGTCGTGCCGCCGCCCTGCGTCAGGTCGAACTGGTGGAGCCCAGGTCCGTGATCGGCAAGACCACCGTCGAGTCGATCCAGTCAGGGGCGCTCTACGGCTACGCGTCGCTCGTCGACGGCATGTGCGAGCGGATCGAGGCCCTCATCGGTGAGGCCACGATCATCGCGACGGGTGGACTCGCAGGGCTCCTGACGCCCATCACCGAGTCGATCGAGCACGAGGAACCGTGGCTGACCCTCCACGGCCTGCGTCTGGTCTGGGAGAAGAACCAGTCGTGAACGACCCGGCTGCACCGTCGCCGGACGACGACCCGGCCCACTCCGCTGTCGACCCGGACGCCGTTCGGGGCGGTGGGTTCGACCAGCCCTACAGCTATCCGGTGGACACCTCGGTCGCCGAGGTGGTCGAGCGGTTCAGCGGCCTCGAGCCCGGTGTCGAGACGGGACACGTGGTCAGCGTGGCCGGTCGACTCATGCTGCGCCGCACCCAGGGCAAGCTCGCATTCGGCTCGTTGCACGACGCGTCCGGTCAGGTCCAGTTGTTCGCGGCCGCGGCCGGCACGCCGGCCTTCCCCGAGTTCTGCTCGCTCAACCTGGGCGACTGGATCGGTGTCCGCGGCGAGGTCATGACCACCCGTCGCGGCGAGCTGTCGATCCGTGTCGACGAGTGGACCCTGCTCGCCCCGACCCGTCGGTCGTTCCCCGACAAGTGGCACGGCATCACCGATCCGGACACGCGCTACCGCCAGCGCTACGTCGACCTGTGGGTCACCCCGGAGGCCCGCCGCACCTTCCAGCTCCGGTCCCGGCTCGTCTCGCTGGTCCGACGGTTCCTCGAGGACCGCTCCTACCTCGAGGTCGAGACGCCCGTGTTCCACCCGATCCCGGGGGGTGCGCTGGCCCGACCGTTCGAGACGCACCACAACGCGCTCGACTCGCAGCTGTTCCTGCGGATCGCACCCGAGCTGTACCTGAAGCGGCTCGTCGTCGGCGGTTTCGACCGGGTGTTCGAGATCGCCCGGGTCTTCCGGACCGAGGGGATCTCCAC
>SXMI01000256.1 GCA_005777415.1 Actinomycetota bacterium
GACGCTCGGCCACCGGGTCGCTGTCCTGCGTGGTGGTGTGCTGCAGCAGTGCGCCTCGCCGACGGAGTTGTTCCACCGCCCGGTCAACCTGTTCTGCGCCACGTTCATCGGCTCTCCCGAGATGAACCTGGTCGACGCCACCCTCGACGGGGACGTCGTCCGCTTCGCCGACATCGAGCTCCCCGTGTCGAGCCGACCCGGCGGGCCGGTCGCCTCGTGGACGCTCGGGGTCCGACCGTCGGACCTGGTGCTGGCCTCCGCAGCACCCGGGCTCCCGACGATCGACGCCCGGATCGACCACGTCGAACACCTCGGTGCCCAGGTGCAGGTCTCATTCGCGCTGGACGCACCGCAGGTGCGACTCGACGCGAGTTCGGAGGACGAGGAGCTCGAGCAGGCCGCCGTGCGCTCCGACCGGGCCCGCTGGACCGCCGAGTTGCCCGACGGCTCCGGCGTCTCGGTGGGCGACGTCGTCACGCTCGGCGTGGTCACCGAGCGGCTCCACTGGTTCGACCCCGACTCCGGCGAGCGGGCCGCCGGCATCTGAGGCCCGCCCCGGGGGGCAGGTCACCGGCTCAGCGGGAGCCGGTGTTGCGGTCGTTCCCGCCGAAGCGCACCCAGTCGCCGATGGCACCGGCAGGCGTGGGCAGGTCCCAGACGATCAGGCGTCCGTCCCGGCGCACCACACCCACTTCGGCGGTGCCGTCGCCGTCCCAGTCGCCGAACCCCGGCGTCCCGACGACCCAGCCGCCGGTCAGCTTCGGCCAGCCCGAGGGCTGTGGGCCCGAGGATCCGAAGGCGTCGATGGTCTGGATGCCGTTGCCGGCCACGACCTCGTTGCGACCGTCCCCGTCGACGTCCGCGATCGCCGGCGTCACGAAGAACGCCAGGTCGGCGGTCACCCGCGGGAACCCGGGGACGATCCCTCCGTCCCGGCCCCTCCAGACCGTCATCTGGGGGTCGGCGTCGGCCTGACGGTTGGGGGCGAGCGCGTCGACGGCCCGACGCAGCCCGCTGGTCGGCCCGGCGATGTCGAGGCCCGTGGTGGAGACGATCCGACCGAGTGCCGGGCCGCCGAAGGCACCCAGGATCGCCTCGGTGTCGGTGGAGTTGGTGCCCGGGGGAGCGGCGTCGAACCAGGTCAGCCCGAACGGGATATTGCTCGGCTTGCCGTAGGCCGAGGTCCCGTCCCGTTCGAAGACCCGGTACTGGCCGGCGGCCGACACGGCCACGACCTCCGGCTGGCGGTCGCCGTCGACGTCGCCCACCGCCGCCTGGATCGCGACGCCCTGGCCGATCGCCGGGAGGATCTGCAGGATCGCCATGGGCACGGCCACCGGCCAGCCCGACAGGTACGCCCGGTCGTCGGGGTGGGCCGCCGATCGGTCCCGTCCGGCCGGGTTGGCGGTGCCGAACGACGACACGGCGTAGAGCCGGGAGTTGCCGGCACCGATCCCCGGGAAGATGTTGATCGGCTCGGTGTACTGCTCCTGGGCGCCGACCACGATCTCGGGTCGGCCGTCACCGGTCAGGTCCGCCAGCGCCGGGGTGGCGGTGAGCTCACCGCCCTGTCCGGTGTAGGTCGGGCTGCGGAACGTGACCCGTTCGGTGGTCGGGTCCACCGCCGAGATCTTGGTCGGATCGACCAGGAGCACCGGGAAGCCGGTGACGCCGGAGCCGTCGTGGTGGAAGGCGTAGAGGTGCCGGTCCTGGGCGGCGACCACGATCTCGAGGTCGCCGTCGCCGTCGAGGTCGCCGAGCGACGCACCGCCGAGGATCCCCGGCTTCATGCGGTTCCGCTGGTCGGTCGTGGACTCCTGGCTGAACGTGGGGTCGGTCTGCGCCCGGGCCTCGACGCTCCCGTTCGCGCCGATCACCGTCACGCCGCCGTCGAGGTCCGTGACCACCACCTCGAGGGTGCCGTCGGTGTCGACGTCGGCGACGGCCGGTGCCCCCACCGAGATCGCCCGGCCCGGCGTCGGGATGCCGTCGGCGAGCACCGTGGGCGAGTTCTCGTTCCAGTACGGGGCCGGCAGGGTGCGGGCGGGCCAACCCGGGAGCAGCGACCCGTCGGGTCGGACCGCCCGGACGAGGCCGTCGTCGGAGGACAGCACGATCTCGTCGGCGCCGTCGCCGTCCAGGTCGGCGAACACGGGCGAGGAGGTCCCGGTCCCGGCGATCTTGGTGTACGTCTCGCGGTCCGGGTCCTCGTGGACCTGCACGATCCGGTGCATGGTGCCGACCAGGCCACGGTCGTCGGTGACCACCACCCGGATCCGCACGGTGAACCGGTCGGGGAGCGGCCTGCCGTTGGCGTCGGACGGGGTGCCCCGGCCGCCGTCGGGCAGCGCCGCGGCCACCTGGGCCAGGTCGATGGTTCCGAGCACACCGTCCACCGGGGCGGTCAGGCCCGAGCGCTGCTCGACCACCCGCCACTGGTCGACCGCCGGGTGCGGACCGGTCTGCAGGCCGGTGGTCCACTCGACCCGATAGGAGTAGTTCGAGGACCGCACGGCCGCGACCCGACCGCGGACGTCCACGGTGCCGGCGACGGGGAGGGTCTCGAAGAACTCCGGCCCCACGATGTCGGCCTCGGGCGGGATCCGGCCGTCGACGACGGCCTTGACGGACTCGTACAGGTTGATCTGGCCGTAGCCGTGGGTGGCGTCCCAGCCCTTGGCGGTGGGGAAGCGGGGCTGGCCGAACTGGTCGGTGAACTCGTTGGCCGGGTCGACACCGTTCGGCGTGGCGAAGTCGATGTCGTCGGCACCCGCCCGGACCAACTGGGCGGTCTCGTTGGCGGACAGCACGTTGTCACCGGGACCGCCGGCACCGCGGTCCGCCAGGTCCGGGTGCGGGGCCACGCCGGCGTTGCGGGCGGCGGCGTTGATCAGTCCGAGCATGCCCGCCCCGTTGCCGGTCGCCTCGGAGGAGCAGCCGGTGGACGGCACCGACACCCAGGCGATGCCGCCGAAGTTCGTGCAGCCGTTGAC
Source organism: Actinomycetota bacterium (assembly GCA_005777415.1). Classification (GTDB taxonomy): domain Bacteria; phylum Actinomycetota; class Acidimicrobiia; order Acidimicrobiales; family Microtrichaceae; genus SXMI01. The sequence goes on from SXMI01000256.1 coordinate 2,994, forward strand.
CAGCTGGGCCTCCCGCTGCCCGCCGACGAACTTCGAGATCCGAGACAGGTCCGGCAGCTCGGTGATCGAGTTCATGGGGATGGTGTGGTTCATCGCCGCCGGCAGGTTCGGATGCTGGGACTGCTCGTCGGCCATGGACGCTGCGATCGGCACACCGCGGTGGTAGGCGGCGTCGATCGCGGCCTGGGCCTGGGGCGGGTTCGAGATGGCGCCGAGCGCCTCGAGGATCACATCCGCGCCCGCGTCGAGACCGAAGATCACACCGGCGGCGAAGCGTCCGCCCTCGGCGATGAACGAGTCGGCCACCCGCACGTGGAGGGCCAGGCACTCGGGGCAGGTGCCGTAGTCGCCGGCACCGTTGTGCGCACCCACGGCGTCGCGCGCCTCCCCGGAGCCGTGGCCGTAGTCGACGTTGTCGAGCGGGTTGTTGTCGTTGTTCTGGAGGTCCCAGCCGGAGATGTCGTCGACGTAGGAGTTGCCGTCGGCGTCGGTGCCGTCGCTGAAGGTCAGGATCAGGTCCTCGGGGTCGAGGAACCCGCTGCCGTTGGCGTCGGTCACCCGTGGGTCCGCCGCGAAGTCGGTGACGGTGAACCGGCCGTCGCCGTTGCTGTCGTCCGGGTCACCGGCGGCGCCGGCAGGAACCGGCGTCGGGAGCTCACCCGGGTTGATGTAGGTCGTGTCGGCCAGGTCGGCCATCTTCTGTGCGTCGCGCCACTGCACCCCGGAGTCGAGCACGGCGACGACCACGTCGGACCGGCCCCGGTCGAGGGTCCACGCCAGGTCGGCGGCGGCGCCCACCTGACCACAGAGCCGGTGCGGCGAGTTGGCGGTCGTCGGGTCCCGGAACGATCCGAAGCGGTACTCGCCGTCCTCGTTCCACTCGGCGGGCTGCGTCGCCGTCAGTCCGTCGTACCGCCAGCGCAGGCAGTCCAGGTAGGCCGGGAGCAGCGCGTCACCTGCGGGCGGGACGGGGGTGTCGGGGCGCGGCGTGCGCGGGGTGGGCGTGCACGCGGCGGCGACGAGGGCCACGGCGAGCCCGATTCCGGCCACCCAGCCGACGATCCTGACCGATCGACGTCCACCTGACGGTCCTCGACCGCCATACGTGTTCCGCACCTTCCGCCCTCCTCGCCTGCCACCGGTCCCCCGACCGCCGCCACGTCTGCTCCGGGGCGGCGGTGCCCCGCCGTCCCCAGCTCCTCAGGCCGGAGAGTAAAGGTTCCTCACCTATCTGTCACGCGGGCAGAATCACCCGGCCGGGCTCAGCCCGGAACACCCCACCGGGTCAGCACCGCGACGGTCGAGGGGAGGTCGGTGTGCTGATGGGCCACCAGGCCCGCCGCCCGGGCGCCCGCCACGTTCTCGGCCAGATCGTCGATGAAGAGGGTGCGTGCGGGTGGCGAGTCCAGCCGGTCGCAGACGAGCGAGAAGACCGCAGGGTCGGGCTTGGCGATCCCGATCTCGGCGGTGTTGAACACGACGTCGAACTCGTCGAGCAGGTCCAGCACGTGGAGGTCGCGGCGCAGCCGGGTGCTGCCGTTGGAGAGCAGGGCCACGGTGGCCGCACGCCTGGTCCGGCGCAGGACCCGGACCATCTCGGTGTCGACCCGACCGACGTTCGTCTCCCAGGCGTCGAGCGCCGGGATCACGCCGGGGCCGAACTCCGCCACCACCCGCCGCCGGATCTCGTCCATCCACTCCCGGGAGCTCAGCGCGCCGGTGGTGCAGGCCGGTCCGAGCTCGGCCCCGAAGGCGACGTCCAGGATGGTGCGGGGCGGGAGCCCGACGGCGGCCTCGACCAGGTCCAGTTCGTCGTCGTTCCAGTGCCGGATGACCCCGTCCAGGTCGAACACGACGGCACCGACACCGGGCTCCCCGTCGGGCACATCCGCCTCAGTTCCGTGCGAGCGACCGCAGCAGCGGTTCGTGCTCGGCGAACGGAGGGACCTCGAGCCCCTCGACCTTGCCGGCGTCGTCCCAGCGTCGGAGCGCCACCGCCTCGAGGTGCCCGGGCGTCCGCTCGAACGCTGCGACCTCGCCGGGCGACATCGGGCCGCCCTGACGGAGCAGGCTGGCCTGCGAGCCCGCAGAGAGGGTGTCGCGGAGCCCGGGCTCGACGGCCACCAGGTAGCGCTTCGCCTGCACGTGGAGCCGGACCGGGTCGCAGACCGCCGCCGGGACCCAGGTGGCGAGGTGGTCGGCGCCGCGCTCCTCGTGGCGCAGGTCCGTGGCGACGGGCCCGGTGCCGCCGTCGCGCAGATGCAGCAGGTGGCCGACGTCGTGCAGCAGTGCGGCCGCGACGAGCTCGTCGGGCGCACCGTCGCGCCGGGCCAGCGCCGCGCACTGCAGCCCGTGGTCGAGCTGGGTCACCGTCTCGTCGTAGTGGTGGGTGCCGTGGGTCGTGTACAGATCGAGCAGGTCGTCGAGGTCGCTCACGACGCGTCCTCCGGCACGGCGACCCCCCGGAAGTCGTTGATCAGGGACACCCGCACCATGCCGTCGTCCCGGCCCCCGGAGCGGAACGCCGCCAGCTTCTCGGCGTAGTACTCCGAGCGCAGGTCGCCCTCGGACAGCGCGTTGTAGGTGGGGTAGAGCGCCCGTCGCGGGACTTCGGTGTGGTTCGGGCCGCTGCGGTGCGGGGTGCGGGAGTGGAACCAGAGGGTCTGGCCGGCGCGGACGGGAACGGTGACCCAGACCATGTCGTCCACGACCGCGTCGACGATGACGCCGTCGTCCATCTCGTAGAGCTCGTGGTGGGCCCCGGAGACCACCTCCAGGCAGCCGTTCTCCGCCGTGGCGTCGTCGACCGCCACCATGCAGCTCACGTGCGCCTCGATGAACGGGTACGCAGGTGCGTCCTGATGGGGGGCGTACCCGGCTCCGCCCGGGAGCTTGTAGTTGATCTTCTCCTTGTAGAGCACCGCCGGTTCGCCCAGGAGGTTGGAGGCGATCGCCACCATGGCGCCGGTCCGGAGCAGGTCGTGGAGTCCCTCGTGGAACGGGGTGAAGTTCTCGGTGCGGCACAGCGCCGGGCCGTGTTCGGTCAACTCGCGGTGGTGGAGCCAGTCCCCGCCGTCGAGCGGCCAGCCGGCGACCTCCTCCACCCACCGACGCACCTCGACCGCGCCCTCGGGGCCGAGCGTGTCGGTCAGCACCCAGCCGTGCTCGGCGAAGTGGGCGGCCGATGCGTCGTCGGTGCCGTCATGGACGACGGGCGCGTCGTCGGTGCCGTCATGGACGACGGGGGCGTCGTCGGTGCCGGAGCGAACTGCGGGATCGTCGGGCTGCACGTCGGTCAGTCTCGCAGGTGCGTCGCCGCCTTGGCGTCCCGGTTGTTCAGGCCCGCAGCGAACGGAGCTCGTCGAGCACGGCCGCGGTGGCGCCGAGGAAGCGCTCGACGTCGTCGTCGGCCGTGGACCAGCCCACCGAGATCCGCAGCGACCGCTCGGCGTCGACGCCCATGGCGGCGAGGACCGGTGAGGGCTCGAGCGACTCCGAGGAACAGGACGAGCCGGAGTGGACCGACACACCCCTGGCGTCGAGTCCCAGGAGCACGGGTTGGGGCTCGACGTCGGCGATACCGAGGCAGACCAGGTGGGGGAGGGCACCGTCGGCATCGGCGCCCAGCACCTCGACACCGTCGGTCCGCGCCGCCCAGTCCCGGATCCTCCCGGTCCGGCGGCGGGCCACGTCGGCGAGCTCGGCGCCGGACTCGGTGAGGTCGGCGGCCGCAGCACCCAGTCCGACGAGCGCCGGGACGTTCTCCATGCCGGCCCGTCGGGCCCGCTCCTGGTCGCCGCCGACGAGCAGCGGTGGGACCCGCAGCCCGGTCCGGACCGCCAGGACCCCCGTCCCCGCCGGCCCGCCGACCTTGTGGCCCGAGATCGACACCAGATCGGCCCCCAGGTCGCCGAGCTGCAGCGCGGTGTGGGCGGCGGCCTGCGCCGCATCGATGTGGACCAGGACGCCACGCTCCCGGCAGGCGGCGACGACCTCGTGGACCGGTTGCAGGGTGCCGACCTCGTGGTTGCCCCACTGCAGGTGGACCAGGGCCGTGTCGTCACGAACGGCCCCGAGCAGCTCGTCGACGTCCACCCGGCCGGTGCGGTCGACGCCCACGACGGTGTGCGGTCCCCGTTCCGCCCACTGGCGGACCGCCGAGTGCTCGACGGCCCCCAGCACCACGTGGCGGCGGACCGGGTCGCGCTCCCGGGCGCCCCAGGTGGCGGCGGCGATCGACTCGGTGGCACCCGAGGTGAACACGATCGAGCGGGGGCGGCACCCGAGCCAGTCGGCGACCTGCTCGCGGGCCTGCTCCAGGGCCACCCGGCTGCGCAGGCCGTCGTGGTGGATCCGGCCCGGGTCGCCGGCGACGCCGGGGCCGTCGAGCCACTCGATCACCGCACGCCGCGCCGCCGGCCGCAACGGGGAGGTCGAGGCGTGGTCCAGGTACACCCGCCCGTCGGGTGGCGACGGCTCGCCCACCGGCACCTCAGTCGGCGACGTCGGTGACGCAGTTGGCCGCCCCGGCGGGGCGCGACGCCGTCACCTCGACGCTCGTCTCGCCGTAGAGCGTCTCGAGCATGCCCTTGACCATGCCGCGGTCGACAGCGCAGATCACCGGGTGCTCCACGGCGGCCTCGCCGAACGGACAGTGCTCGGTGACGATCCGCAGGTCCGTGCCGTCCTTCTCGGCGTGGGCGGCGAATCCGTGCGCCGTGAGCGCGTCGGCCACGGTGTGCAGCGCCGCCCGGAACGACCTGGTGCCGGACTGCCCGGCGGTCTCGGCCATGGTCCGTCCGTACTCCTCACCGACCTGCTCGGCGAGCTCGGTCGCCCGCTCGGGTCCGAGTGCGGCGAGCGCCCGGCCCAGCAGCTCGAGCAGCACCTCATCGTGGCGGACGGGCACGTCGAGGCTCACCTCGTCGGTTCCCGTCCGGTAGCGCTTGGAGGGCCTGCCGGCTCCGCCGGCCGGCCGCTCGGTCGAGACCTCCAGGTATCCGCCGGCGGCCAGTTTGTCGAGGTGGTGCCGGGCGACGTTGGCGTGCAGGTCGAAGTGCTCGGCCACCTCGGAGGCGGTCACACCGTCCTCGGACCCGTGGGCGAACAGGTAGATCTCACGGCGGGTCGGGTCGCCGAAGGCCGAGGTGATGGCGGTCACGGCCGACGAGAAGTCGGTCGGGCTCAACGACGTCACCTTCGCAGCGTACCGCCGGGCCCCAGCCCGGGTCGGAGCGGCCGTTGCCCGGGTCGGAGCGGGCCTCAGCCCGGGTCGGAGCGCGCGGCTTGCCGTTCGGCACTGCCCGGGGCGATGCTCCGTGACGTGACCACCACCCGAGACGACGTGATCGACGCCCTGCGACCCATCGAGGACCCGGAGCTCCACCGCTCCATCGTCGAACTGGACATGGTCCGGGACGTGGTCGTCGACCTCCCGCTCGTGCGGGTCCAGGTGGCGCTGACGATCCCCGGCTGCCCGCTGAAGGCCGAGATCCAGTCGCTCGTGACCGGCGCGCTGATCGAGCTCCACGGGGTCGAGGCGGTGGAGGTCGACTTCACCTCGATGACCGACGAGGAGCGGGCTGCTCTGCGCCAGCGGCTCCACGGTGATCCGGCCTCGACCGCCGGTTCGCACCAGGCGCACGGCCACGCCGAGGGTCGGACCATCCCCTTCGCCGAGCCCGGATCCCGCACCCGGGTGATCCTCGTGGCCTCCGGCAAGGGCGGCGTGGGGAAGTCGTCGGTCACCACGAACCTGGCCGTGGCGCTCGCTCAGCGTGGATCCAGCGTCGCCGTCGTGGACGCCGACGTGTGGGGGTTCTCCATCCCGGCGATGCTCGGGGTCGACCGGGCGCCGGTGCTGATCGACCAGATGATCGTCCCGCCCGAGGCCTACGGGGTCCGCTGCATCTCGATGGGGTTCTTCGTGGAGGAGGACCAGCCGGTGATCTGGCGCGGGCCGATGCTCCACAAGGCGCTCGAGCAGTTCCTGACCGATGTGTTCTGGGACGAGCCGGACTTCCTGCTCGTCGACCTGCCCCCGGGCACGGGCGACATCTCGATCTCGCTGTCGCAGTTCCTGCCGCGGGCGCAGGTCCTGGTCGTCACCACCCCGCAGCCGGCCGCCCAGCGGGTCGCCCAGCGGGCCGGGACCATGGCGGCGAAGGTGAACCTCGACGTGGTCGGCGTGGTCGAGAACATGTCCTGGTTCACCGGCGACGACGGGGTCCGCTACGAGCTGTTCGGTGCCGGTGGCGGCCAGCAGCTCGCCGAGCGGCTCGACGTCCCGCTGCTGGGCCAGGTGCCGCTCGTCCCGGCGCTCCGCGAGGGCGGCGACGGGGGCCGACCCATCACGGCGGTGGACCCCGAGGCCGAGGCCTCGCAGGCGTTCCGGGCCGTCGCCGAGCGGCTGGCCGTCGAACTGGCGCCCACCCGACGGACCAACCCGGAGCTCAGGATCCTGTAGCGGTCCCGCCATCCGGGACCCGGGGAAGGAATCCTGCGGGACCCCAAACCTCTCGGGCCGGTCCGTCGTGTCACCATGGCGATGTCCATGACCGATCACGACACCGGGGTGCTCCCCGTCGCACCGGTTCCCCGCCCGGGGACCGGCGCCGCCTTCGAGGACGTCTTCCTCGAGGCGTACCCGCGGCTCGTGCGCAGTCTGACGCTGGTGTGCCGCGGCGACACCGAGGCCGCCGCCGACTGCGTGGCCGACGCCTTCGAGCGCGCGTTCGTCCGCTGGCGCCGGGTGTCCCGGCTCGACGACCCGGCCGGGTGGGTCCGGCGGGTCGCGATCAACCGGGCGATCGACGGGGGCCGGCGACTGCGACGGCGGGACCGGGCGGTCGAACGGCTGGCATCGGTCGCGCCGACGACCACGGAACTGCCCGAGATCGGCGACCGGTCGCTCGTCGACGCGGTCGCGTCCCTGAGCCCGCAGCAACGCGCTGTCGTGGCGCTCTTCTACCTCGACGACCTGTCGGTCGCCGAGGTCGCTGTCACCATGGAGCTGAGCGAGGGTGCGGTGAAGTACCACCTGCACCAGGCTCGTGAGCGGCTCCGCACCATCTGGACACCGCACGACGGAGTGAACCCATGAGCGATGACGCAGCCTTCGACGACCTCCTCAGGAGCCGGCTCGGCGAACCGCTCGGCCCGAGCACCGATGCCGCCGTCGCCGATCAGCTCGACACCCTGATGGGTCGGTTCGAGGCCGCTCGCCGCCGGCGCCGGGCGACGATCGGCGCCACCGCGTCGGTGGCGTTGCTCCTGCTCCTCGCCGCCGGTGCGTTCGCCCTCGGTGGGCCGACCCAGCAGGTGGACCTCGGCCCGGCGGACGACGGCGTGCCGACGACGCCCACCACGCTCGCCACCGTGCCCACCACGGCGCCCCCGGCCGTTCCGACGACGATCGCGCCCCCGCCCCCGCCGCCGCCCGTGCCCGTGCCCGTACCCGGCGCCACCGGCGGCCCGGCGGTCGCGGGCGCCGATTCGTCGTCCGGCGGGTCGTCCTCGGGTGGATCCAGCTCGGGTGGTTCGGGTGGCGGTGGTTCCGACGATTCGGGCGGCTCGAGCGGTTCGGGTGGCGGCGGCTCGGATGATTCGGGTGGTTCGGGTGGCGGCGGTTCTGACGACTCCGACGACTCGAGCGGTTCGGGTGGCGGCGGTTCCGACAGTGGCTCCGACGACTCCGGGCAGGGCCGAGGCCGGGGCCGGGGTGGCTCCGAGGACGACTGAGCCGGCGGCCGGTCGGAGCGCCCCCGAAGAAATCCGCCGGGCCCCAAACCTTCCGGGCCGCTCCGGCGTGTCCTTCCCGTTCGAGCCGGGAACCTCCCGGTGGTGACCGGGCTGGTCCCGGGGGAAGCGGGTGTGACATGGACGATCGACGGGACGACGAGGTGCAGGCTCAGCCGGCCGGCGGGAGGTCGCGCCGGGTGCTGCAGCGGGCGGGGGTGGGCGCCGTCGCCACGGTGGCGCTCGCCGGGGTGCTGGTCGGCGGCCTGACCGCAGCCGGCGCCGTCGGGGGACTCCCCGGCATCCTCGACGACTCACCGGAGTCGACCACGTCGACGACCGAGGTGACGGTCCCCGAGTCGACGACCTCCACCACCGAGACCACCCTGGCCCCGCCCACCGTGCCGGCACCGCCGACCCGGGTGATCGACGTGCCGGGTGTCGGTCAGGTGGTCGTCGTGGACGGGCCGGTCCCGACGGTCGTCTCGGTGACGGCGCTCCCCGGGTACACCGTCCAGCCCGATGACGACCCGAGCGAGCCCGGTGAGGTGCACCTCAAGTTCTTCGATGCGTTCGGTGGCCGGATCGACGTCCAGGCCGAGTACGAGGACGGCCAGCTCCGGGTCCGGGTCCGTGACCGGCGGCTCGAGGAGTCCGGCGGCCGCCCCGATGACTCCGGTTCTGACGACTCCGGTTCCGATGACTCGGGTTCGGATGACTCTGGTTCGGATGAGTCGGGTCGCCGGGGCCGGGGTCGCGGCGGCGACGACGCCCCCGGGCAGGGGTCCGGTTCCGCACCGAGCGGGTCCTCGGGCGGCGCCTCGTCGGGATCGGCTCCGTCGTCCGGGTCCGGCGGTGGTGCCGATGACTCCGGTGCTGACGACTCGGGCCGGGGCCGGGGCGGCGACGACTCGGGTTCGGACGACTCCGGTCGGGGTCGCGGCGGCGACGACTCCGGGTCGGACGACTCGGGCCGGGGCGGCGACGACGACTGAGCCTCGACGGGGCGGCAGACTCCAGCCGTGCTGAACGGCAGCGGCCGGGGTCGGGTCCCCCGCAGGGCGTGGAAGTGGGTGGCGGTCACCGTCGTGGTGGCCGCCACCGCCGCGTGCGGCGAACCGACCTCCGGGATGTCGACCCCCGGTGCGTCGTCGGATGCAACGGCTGTCGTCACCGGCCTCGACCGACCGACGCAGTTCGTCGAGCTGGATGACGGCTCGTTCCTGGTCGCCCAGCTCGCCGGCGACGAGGGCGCCGGCACCGGCCAGGTGGTGCTCGCTGTGGGAGGGTCCCCGCAGCAGGTGCTCCTCGACGGCCTGGACGTCCCGACGGGTGTCGCCGTGACGCCCGGACGTCTGTGGGTCATGGAGGCGACCGCCCTGTCGGTGGCCGACTGGGCGGGGCCCGGCGCCCCGGTCGGTCCGCTGAGCCAGGTCGTCTCCGGTCTGGTCGGCAACGGCCGGAGTCAGGGCACGCTGACCGTGGCTCCGGACGGACGGGTCCTCTGGGCGGTCACGGGCGGCGACGGCGCCCCCGGCAGCGGCACCCTGCGGGCGACCGAGCCGGATGCGGTCCCGCCCGGCGCGGTGCGCACTGAGGTGGTCGCCACCGGCGCCAAGAACGCGTACGCCACGGCCTTCGACGACGGCCTGCTCGCCGTCACCGAGATCGGCGACGCGGCCGTGCCGCCGCCCGATCTGCTCGTCGAGCTGCCGGCGCCGGCTCCCGGGGCGGAGCCGGTCGACCTGGGATGGCCGGAGTGTCGGCCGGTCCCGGTGTGTCCCGGTGTGGTGGAACCCGTGGCCCGCTTCGCCCCCGGTTCCACGCCGTCGGGGGTGGCGCCGGTCGCCGACGGCTGGGCGGTCGCCCTGTTCGCCGAGGGCGACGTGGTCCGGGTCGCCCGGGGTGGGGGCGAACCCGAACCGATCGTCGTCGGCCTCGACGGGCCGCACAGCCTGCTCCGGGGCCGGGACGGCTCGTTGCTCGTGAGCGAGCACGGCGCCGGCCGGATCGTCGTCGTTCCGGGCTGAGGTCGCCGGGCCCTCAGCCCTCGGTCAGTTCGGCCCCGAAGACGTCGGGGTACGCGTACAGGCCCGGCCCACCCCCGGTCAGGACGACCACCACCGGAGCATCGTCGCCGTCGTGCCACCCCGGTCCGCCGTGCCGGCAGCCGTCGACGACCGCAGCGAGCGCCTTGCCGGAGTACACCGGGTCGGCGGCGATCCCCTCGGTGCGGGCGAGCAGTTCGACTGCGGCCCGCATGTCGGGGGTGGGCAGTCCGTAACCCGCACCGAGGAACTCGTCGGTGAGGTCCGGTGCCGGTCCGACCGCCCCAGGAGCGTCACCGCGGTGACGTCCTGGCGCGAGCCGCTCGGCGGTGTCCCGCATCAACTGCTCGACGATCTCGGCGGTCTGCTCCCGAGGACGGTAGACGCACACGCCGAGCACCCGGTCGTGTCGGCCGGACCGGGCCAGTCCCAGGCTGAGCCCGGCGACCGTCCCCCCGGTGGAGACCGCCACGACGATGGTCGCCCGGTCGATCCCGACGTCGTCGAGCCGCCCGGCGAGGTCCACACCACCACGCACCCAGCCGAGCGTTCCGGTGGCGTCGGAGCCGCCCGGCGGGATCCAGACCGCCCGCCGACCCTCGGCCCGGAGCCGTTCCCGCAGCCCGGCGACCGCCCGGTCGAGTTCGGTGTCGTCACGGTCGACGATCGTGAGTCGGGCACCGAAGAGCCGGTCGAGGAGGACGTTGCCGCTCCGCTCGAAGGCCTCGCCTGTCCGGGGCACGGCCCGGGTCAGGACGACTTCGCAGTGCAGGCCGATCCGGGCGCAGGCGGCTGCGGTCTGCCGGGCGTGGTTGGACTGCAGCGCCCCGAAGGTGACGACGGTGTCGCAACCCCGGTCCAGGGCGTCGCCGAGCAGGAACTCCAGCTTGCGGAGCTTGTTGCCCCCGCCGCCGAGCGTGCCGACGTCCTCGCGCTGGAGCCAGACGCGGGCCCCGAGCGCCTCGCCGAACCGCACCGCCCGGTCGAGTGGAGCGTGGCCGGCACCGAGGTCGATCCGGGGCTGGTGATCCGTGCCGCTCGGGTGCGGCTCCCGGTCCTGCGTCGACGGATCCACACCCGATCACTAGCATGCGGGTCCCCGCGTCCACCTCCCGTGGCACGGGTCGACCGACTCAGGAGTCAGCAACGTGGACGTTCGCATCGGCGTGACCTACTCGGTGAAGGAGCTCGAGGTGCAGCTCGAGGACGACGCCGACCGGGCCGAGGTGCGCTCGCGTGTCGAGGCCGCCATCTCCTCCGGCGACGGGGTGCTCTGGCTCACCGACCGGAAGGGTCGGGAGGTCGGCGTGCCCGCCGACAAGATCGCGTACGTCGAGCTGGGCGCGGGCGACGAGAGCCGGGCCTTCGGTTTCTCGGCCTGACGGCGACACGGACGAACCGGCCGGGCTGACGGTGCGGAGGTGAGTCGTTCGTCGCTCGGCCTGCTCGACCGCCGGCTGCTCTTCGTCACCGGCAAGGGGGGCGTGGGCAAGACCTCGGTGGCCTCGGCGATCGGCTGGCTGGCCGCGAGCCGCGGTCAGCGGACCCTGGTCTGCGAGGTCGACGCCAAGGGCAACCTGGCCGACGCCGTCGGGGTGGGTCCGCTGCGGTTCGAGCCGACCGAGGTCCGGGCGGACCTGTTCGCCATGGCGATGGACACCGAGGAGTCGCTCCGGGAGTACATGCGGCTGAACCTCCGGGTGCCGTTCGTCGCCCGGCTGGGTCCGGTGGCGCGGACCTTCGACTTCGTGGCGAACGCGGCGCCCGGTGTCAAGGAGATCCTGACGGTCGGCAAGCTGGCCTACGAGGTCCGTGAACGGCACTACGACCTGGTCGTCGTGGACGCGTCGGCGACCGGGCACGTGGTGGGGCAGCTCGCCTCGCCGGTGGCGATCAACGATCTGGTCAAGGTCGGTCTGGTCCGGTCGCAGACCGACTGGATGATCGACCTGCTGACCGACGCCGACACGACCGGGGTGGTGGTCGTGACGGTGCCCGAGGAGATGCCGACCTCCGAGACGCTCGAGCTGATCGGTCGACTGCGCGACGAGACCGAGATCGACGTCGCCTCCGTGATCGTCAACCGGGTCCTGCCCGAGTTGTTCTCGAAGGGGGAGGAGCTGCTCTTCGACCGACTCCGCACCCCCGAGGGCGCCGCTGCGCTCGAGCGACGGGTCGGTGCCCCCGTCGACGACGTGCTGGCGGGTGCGGACCTGGCGGTCCGGATGCGTCGCAGCCGGGTCCCGCACCTGACCCGACTGCGCGAGGGCCTGGGCGAGGACGTGGACCTCCTGTACCTGCCCTACCTGTTCCACCGTTCGCACGGTGTCCGGGCCACATCGGTGCTCGCCGACGCCATCGGCGACGAGCTGGGGTACTGACGGTGTCCGACGGACTCGAGGGGCTCTGCTCGGCCAAGGAGGTGGTGGTCTCCACCGGCTCCGGCGGCGTCGGCAAGACGACGACGGCGGCCGCACTCGCGGCGACCGCGGCGCTGCACCTGGACGCCAAGGTCCTCGTGCTCACCGTGGACCCGGCCAAGCGGCTGGCGAGCGCGCTCGGCCTCGCCGAGTTCGGCAACGTGGAGACCCGGGTGGCTCCCGAGGCCTTCGCCGAGGTCGGTCGCCGGCCCGAGGGCGAGCTCTGGGCGGCCATGCTCGACACCAAGCAGTCCTGGGACGACCTCGTCACCCAGCACGCTCCCGACGCAACCACCCGCGACGCCATCCTGGCCAACCCGCTCTACCAGAACATCACGGGCAAGTTCGTCCAGAGCCACGACTACGTGGCCATGGAACGGCTCTACGAGATCCACTCCTCCGGTCGCTACGACCTCGTCGTCGTGGACACGCCACCGACCCGGAACGCGATCGACTTCCTGGACGCCCCCGACCGGATGGCGGACTTCTTCTCGTCGCCGTTGCTGCGGTGGCTCATCACGCCGTACCGGTCGCGCATCGTCAGCCTCGCGTCCCGGCCCTTCTACTCGGTGGCGGACCGGATCCTGGGCACCCAGTTCCTGGAGGACATCGCTGAGTTCTTCGTCCTCTTCCAGACCATGTACGACGGGTTCGTCGAGCGGGCGCGCGCCGTGACGACGCTGTTGGGTGGTCCGCAGACCACGTTCCTGGTCGTCTCGACGCTGGAGGTCGCTCCCTCACGCGAGGCGGCGTTCTTCCTGGACCTCCTCCACGACCGCGGCTACCACGTGGGCGCGCTCGTGTTGAACAAGGTGCTCCCGGACCTGCTGCTGGACCGGGGATCGACCGAGGTGGCCCGGTCGCTGACCCACGACGCCCCCGCCCTGGCCGAGGCCGTCGCCGGCGACCTGGACCTGGGTGAGGACGCCGCCCGCCTGGCGCACGTGCTGGCGCAGGTCGGGCAGAGCTACCTCGACTACCAGATCGTCGCCCGCCGCGAGGCCGAGCAGCGGGCGGAGCTCTCGTCGGTCCCGGACCTGTGCCTGTCGGTGCCGGCGTTCGACGCCGACATCCACTCGCTGCGCGGGCTCCTGGACCTGGGTGCGAGGCTGTGGGGGTGAGCGAGGAACCGAGGTTCGCCGGCCCGGGGCCGCAGGGTGACCTGGCGGCGGCGCGAGACCTGCCCCTCGACGACGACGGCGACTTCACCGCCGAGCACGTGGCCATCGTGGTGCCGCCGGTGGACGCCGGGACGTCCCGGCACCTGCGCCGACTGGTGGCGGCCTGGGACCTGCTGGCGGACTTCGCGTTCTCGGACCTGTTGTTGTACGTCCCCCTGCCGGCGACCGACGACGGTCCGGGCCGGCTCCTCGTCGCCAACCACGTGCGCCCGAACACCGCCCAGACGCTGCTCGCCGAGGACGTCGTCGGTCGGATCGTGGACGCCGACCAGCGGCCGATCGTCGCCCGGGCCCTGGCCGAGGGTGTCGTGGTGAGTGGCGAGGTCACCTCCAACCTGGCCGGCGAGGACGTGCGGGTGACGGCGGTGCCGGTCCTCCACGACGGCCGGCCGGTGGCGGTGATGGCGAGGGAGGCGTCGCTCGACCTGCAGGCCGGGGCCAGCGACCTGGCGGCGCAGTACCAGCGGGTCTTCGACCAGCTCGCCCGCATGGTGTCGGAGGGGACGTTCCCGTTCGCCGACGAGGAGGTCGTGTCCACCGGCGGTCCGCGTGTCGGCGACGGCGTGTTCGTCCTCGACGGCGACGGTCGCATCTCCTTCGCGTCCCCCAACGCCGTCTCGGCCCTCCGTCGGCTCGGGATCACCCGCCGGATCCAGGGTGAGCACCTCGCCGGGCTCGGGGCCGAGACCAGCGCGACCTACCGGGCGTTCTTCAACTCCCGTCCGACCGTCGAGGAGGTGGAGCGCAACGGGGCGACGATCGTGCTCCGCTGTCTCCCGCTCGTCGGCGAGGGCCGGGTCCTCGGGGCCGTCGTGCTGGTCCGTGACGTGACCGAAGTCCGGCTCCGGGACCGCGAGCTGGTCTCGAAGGACGCGACCATCAAGGAGATCCACCACCGGGTCAAGAACAACCTGCAGACGATCTCGTCGCTCCTCAGGTTGCAGGGACGGCGGCTGAGTGAGCCGTCCGCCAAGGCGGCGATCGACGAGTCGGTCCGGCGGATCCGGTCGATCGCACTGGTCCACGAGACGCTGTCGCGCTCCTCGGGTGACGACGTGGACTTCGGCGAGGTCGTCCGGCCGCTCGTCCGCACGGTGGAGGAGGGGCTCTCCTCGCCCGAGTCGGGGGTGGACTTCGTGCTCGTCGGCGACGGCGGTCGGCTCCCGTCTCCCGAGGCGACCTCGCTGGCGGTCGTCACGACCGAGCTCCTGCAGAACGCCATGGACCATGCGTATCCGGCCGGGACCCTCGGCGAGCGGGAGCGGGGCCGGGTCGAGGTCCAGCTGCGGCGCCGGCCGGCGGAGCTCGAGCTGGTCGTGGTCGACGACGGGATCGGGCCGGGGGTCGAGGTGGAACCGGCGACCTCGAACTCGCTCGGACTGACGATCGTGCGGGGCCTGGTGGACGAGCTGCAGGGGTCGATCACCTTCGACGAGGCGGGAGGACCCCCAGGTCGCCGTGGAACCCGGGTCTGCGTCGTGGTGCCGGTCGCCTCGTCACCGGCGAGCGAGGACGAGCGTCGGTCGGTGCCGCCGGGCCGGTCGGTCGGTCTCTGAGACCTGGACGCTGCGGGTCCCGGCGTCGCCCTCAGGCCGCAGCCGTGGTGTCAGACCGCAGCGGCGGCAGCGCGCTGACGGGCCACCCACGCCCGGCGGAGCTTGCGGCGCTCCTCCTCGGAGGTGCCGCCCCAGACGCCCGAGTCCTGGTTGGTGCTCAGGGCGAACTCGAGACACGGCGTCTTGGCCGCACAGGTCTCGCAGACCGCCTTGGCCGAGGCGATCTGGTCGAGGGCCGCCCCGGTGGTCCCGACGGGGAAGAAGAGGGTGGGATCGGTGTCCCGGCAGGCGGACTGGTCACGCCAGTTGTCGCTGGCGAGGTCGAGGCTGCGAGTCGAGGTGAGTGCCACGGTGGTCGTCGTCTCCGTCGAAGGTGGACCGCGAACGGCCCACGAGTGCGTCTGTGGTGCATGATCTCGGAACCACGGGTTTCCCGCTGCCGTCTCCGGCGGGCTGGGAACTTGTGAATCCGTGAACGAAGTCAAGCTACCGCCGACCACTCACCGTGTAAAGGGAAAGTTTCACCCAGATGTCACACAGCCGCCGTCCGCTCGTCTACGCCCACCGTGGGGCGTCGGCGGACTTCCCCGAGAACACGCTGGAGGCCTTCGAGGGGGCGCTCGAGCAGGGTGCGGACGGGGTGGAGCTCGACGTCCGTCTCAACGCCGCAGGTGAGCTCATCGTTCACCACGATGCGTGGTATCGCGATGGGCGAACGGTCTGGGACGTGACGCTGGCGGAGGCGCCGCCCGGCACCTGCGACCTGAATGCGGCGCTCGACGCCTGTGCCGGGATCCGCGTCAACGTCGAGATCAAGAACGATCCGGCCGACCTGGGAGGGGAGCACGTGACCTGGTCCGTCGATCCGGCCGATGCCGTCGTGGACCTGCTGGCCGTGCGGCAGCGCGACCGACTCGGCGACGACGTGATCGTCTCGAGTTTCGACCACGCCACGCTCGCCCGGGTGCTCGAGGTGCGCCCCGACCTCCCCACGGGGGCACTGCTCGGCGATCTGCGGGCGGACCCGGGGGCGGTCGACCGGGCAGCGGACGCCGGGCACGGGGCCGTGCACCCCTGGGAACCGTTCGTCGACGCCGCGTTCGTCGACCGGTGCCGAAACCTGGGACTGGTGATCAACACCTGGACCGTCGACGACCTGGACCGGGTCCTCGCCCTCGCCGACCTGGGGGTCGACGGGGTCATCACGAACACGCCCGGAGCCGCCCGGTCGGCACTGGGGTCGACGGGTGGGTGAGATGACCGACCGGGACGCACCGCGACCCCCTCCGTACTCGCCCCCCGAGCCTGTCGGAGGGACTGCCGACGAGTTCTCGGGCGGCGTCGACGACCTGGCTGCGAACCTGGCGAGGCGCATCGGTTCGGCCGAGAACCTGGTCCACTTCCTCGACGCTGCCGCCGACGGCGGCGTCTTCGTGTGGGACCTGCGGGTACGCAACCGGGTCTGGGTCAGTGATCGGTTCCGCGACCTGTTGGGTTTCGACCCGTCGGTCGCCTCGGCCTGGGTGCTCTGGGACCGGGTCGACCCGGACCAGGCGGACCGGGCCCGGGAGGCGTTCGAGGCCCACCTCGCAGATCCCGATCGGCCCTACGACGTCGAGATCCGCTACCGCCACCGATCGGGCGACTGGGTGTGGTTCCGCTCTCGTGGCCTGGTGCTCCGGGACACCGACGGCCGCCCGGACCTGTTCGTCTGCTTCAACAGCGACATCACGGCGCTCGTCGGCGCCTCCGTCGGTGCGGAGCGGTCGCTCCAGGCGTTGTCGGAGTTCACCCGGTCGCTGCAGGTGCTCGACCGGGTGACCGCCGACCTGCAGCTCGTCGCCACGCCGGACGGGATCCTCGACTCGCTCGCCGACCTGATCGTCGCCGAGTTCGCCGACCTCTGCCTGCTCACCAGGGAGGCGCCCGACGGCAGGGTCGAGGTGGTTCGGGCTCGGGACGGGGACGGCGACGCAGCCGAGTGGCTCCTCGCGGGGTTCGACCGGCTGGGCCGGACGAGCGGGGCGCTGCCTCGTCTGCGGGCGGCCATGGACGACGGTGAGACGATCCTCGTCACCGAGGGTCCGTCGAGGGCGTTCGCCGGTGACATCGGCCTGGACCTGCCCGACGACGTGCCGGCCGAGAATCCGATCTCGGTCCTCGTCGTCCCGTGGGCCCGGCTGAGCGATGCCCGGGGCGGCGTCGTGGTGATCCGACGGCTGGACGGCCGCGAACCGTTCGACGAGCCGGATCAGCTGCTCATCCAACAGCTGGTGGACCGTCACGCCGACGCCTACCTGGCCCGGATGGAGCAGGCCGAGTCGACCCGGGCCGAACGGTTCCGGGAACTGGCGGCCGGTGCGCCCTTCGGTCTGATCCACCTCGACGACGCCGGCCGCTGCACCTTCGCCAATGCGACCTGGGCCTCGCTCGTCGAGCTCGGTGACCGGGACCCCGAGGGCGACGGCTGGGCGTCGACCCTGGGTCCGGCGGCGAGGTCGCGGCTCCTCGGCCGCTGGGCGACGATGGGCCCTGACGATGGAGCCCTGCCCGACGGGGTCTGGGTCGGGACCCGGACCGGGTCCCGGAGGTGGTTGTCGTTCGCCGCCACCCCGCAGTTCGACGACCACGGGCGGCGGACCGGGACCATCGTCATGGCGCTCGACGACACCTCGCGACGGGCGGCCGAGGAGCGGCTGGAACGGACGGCGAACCGGGACCCGCTGACGGGCGCCGCGAATCGGCGACGACTGTTCGCCTCGCTCGACGAGTCCCTGCGTTCGCTCACCCGCGAGCGATCGATCGCCGTGGTCTTCGTCGACCTCGACTACTTCAAGGAGGTCAACGACGCGCTCGGTCACGATGCCGGCGACCGCCTGCTCGTCGAGGTCGCCCGCCGCCTCCGTCTGGCCGCCCGTCCGGGCGAGCTCGTGGCCCGGGTGGGGGGCGACGAGTTCGTCATGGTCCTCGAGGTCGCGGACCACGACACGGCCCGGGCCCGGGTCGATGCGCTCATGGGCTCGCTCGGCGATCGGGTCGAGAGCGGAGGTCTGCGCCTCGCGATCAACGTGAGCATGGGGTTGGTGACCGTCGGGGTGGACGAGTCGGGCCTCACCGCCGACGAGGTCGTCCAGCGCGCGGACGCCGCCATGTACGTGGCCAAGGCGTCTGGCCGGAACAGGTGGGCGGCCTACGACGACGACATGCGCCGCCGTGACCGGCTCCGCGTGGAGGTCTGGCAGCTCCTCGAGGACTCGCTCCGCGAGGACAGGGTCGCCGTGATGTTCCAGCCCGTCGTGGACCTGGCCACCGGCCGGGTCGTCGGGGCCGAGGCCCTGGCCCGGATCCGGGACACGCTCCCGGCGCTGCTCACGCCCGATGCGGTCCTCGAGGTGGCCGAGGAGACCGGCCTGATC
>SXMI01000257.1 GCA_005777415.1 Actinomycetota bacterium
ACGGGCCGAACACGAACCTGGGTCACAACTCCATCCTGTTCCTGATCGAACAGCAGGTCGGCTACCTGGTGCAGCTGCTCGAGGAGGAGGTCGTCCGGGGCGCCCGGGCGGCGGACGTCCGCGAGCCGGCGGCGGACCGCTTCGACCGGGCCGTTCAGGAGGCCGCGGAGTCGACCGTCTGGGCCGAGGGCTGCAGCAGTTGGTACAAGACCGAGGACGGCCGGATCACCAACAACTGGACGGACCGGACGACCGCCTACCGGCGTCTCCTCGCCCACCCGGACCTGGCGGACTGGGACCTGATCGCCGGCTGAACGCCGGCTCGGCCGGGGGCTGGGTCCTCAGGCCGGCGGCGGCAGCTCCAGGGATGCGATGAAGGCATCGAGGTCGGAGCGGTCGCGGGTGCGTCGCATCCGGGGGAGCAGGTCGAGGATCCTCCGCCGGTACCGGGCCTCGGCCAGCCGGGGGTCGAGCACGGCGACCACGCCCCGGTCGGTCGCCGTCCGGATGAGGCGCCCGACCCCCTGGGCCAGCTGCATGCCGGCGGCGGGGACGGAGACCTCCTCGAAGGCCCGGGCGTCGCCGACCAGGTCGCAGCGGGCCTCGACGATCGGATCGGTCGGCACCGGGAACGGGATCTTGTCGACCACGACCGCCGAGCAGGTCGAGCCCGGCGACGAGATCCCGGTCCAGAAGCTCGCTGTGGCGAACAACGACGTGTGCTCCTCGTCGAGGAACCGGCGCTGGAGCACGGGGTTCGGTGCATCCCCCTGCGACAGGATCGTGGCGTGGGGGAGGAGCTCCCGGACCGCGTCGGTCGTGCGGCGAAGCATCCGGTGGGAGGTGAAGAGCGCCAGCGTGCGGCCCCCGCAGGCCTGCACGACGTGGGCGATCTCCTCGGCCACGGCCTCGGGCCAGGCCTCGGCCGCGGGTCGGGGCAGCCGGGGCACGTAGAGCAGGCCGTTGGTCCGGAAGTCGAACGGTGAGTCCACGGCCAGGAAGCGGGCGTCGAGGCCGAGCCGCCCCGCCGTCCCGGGGTCGAGCGTGGCGGAGCACAACACGACCGTGGGCCCGTCCTCCCAGGCCAGCTCCCGCAGGGTGTCGGCCACGTCGATCCGGGTGAGCTGCAGCGAGAACCGGCCTCCGGGGGTGCCGGCGATCCAGCGGACCTGACCGGGCTCGACCGCTCGGCCGAGCACCTCGACCGCATCGGCCACCCCCTCCACGGTGCGCACGGCCCGCTCGCTGCGGTGTCTGGCGGCGACGGACCGGCTGTCACCCGCCGCCTTGGCCGCAGCGCGGACCGAGGTCAGGGCCCGGTCCACGGCGAGCCCGGCATCGGTGAGGGCTGCGTTGAGCTCCTCGCCCAGCGGCCCGCGGAGCCGTCCCGACCGGTGGTCGGCCACCGCCTCGCCGTGGGCCACCTCGAGCGCCGCGTCGAGTTCGTCGGCGGCACCGCCCAGGGCGGCGGCCACCTCGGGGGCGTCGGCGACCACACCGTCGTGGACCCGGGCGAGGTTGCGGAGCCTCCAGCCGGTGAGGCGCACGCCGAGGGCGTCCACGAGGGCGTCCTCGAACTCGTGGGCCTCGTCGATGACGAGCAGGTCGTGCTCGGCGAGCAGTTGTCGTCCCGACTGAAGGTGGGCGGCGTACAGGTGGGCGTTGACCACCACGATGTCGGCGTCCGCCGCGTCGGCGCGTGCCTGCTCCGAGAAGCAGTCCTCGGCCCGGGCGCACTTGGCGGCGCCCACGCACTCCCCGGGGCCGACCGACACCGCCGACCACGCGCCGTCCTCGGGTGGGGGGTCGAGGTCACCGATCTCGCCCGAGGTGGTGGTGCCGGCCCACTCCACCAGGCGCTCCACCTCGACGCGGAGGGGGCCGACGAACTCGCCGGGGGGCGGGCCGGCCCCGTCGCTCTGATTCCCACCGGGCAGGTCGAGCCGCTGCTGCTCGCTCACCGCTCCCAGCCGGACGAGCGTCTCGTCGACAGCCGCCTGGCACACGTAGTTGGACCGTCCCTTCAGGACCGCGGCCCTGAACTCCACGTCGAGGGCGTCCTCGAGGAACGGCAGGTCGGTCCGGGCGAGCTGGTCCTGGAGCGCCTTGGACGAGGTGACCACGACGGTGCGGCGGCCGTCCGCCGCCGCGGCGATCGCCGGGAGCAGGTAGGCGACGGACTTGCCCACGCCCGTCGGCCCCTGCACGGCGAGGTGGTGGCCCTCGCGGAACGCGGCCTCGACGGCCTCCACCATCTGACGTTGCTGCGGTCGGTCCTCCCCGCCGGGGATGGCGCGGACGACGTCGTCGAGGAGCTCCAGCGGGTCCGGCTCGGTCACGCGTGCGGAGGTGCCGTCAGAGGGTGGCCGGGAGCATGGCCTCGACCAGGCTGGGTCCGTCGGTCGACAGCGCCCGCTCGAGCTGGTCGGTGAACTCTTCGGCGGTCGTCGCCCGGGACGCATCCACGCCCATGCCCTGTGCCAGGGCCACGAAGTCGAGACCGGGGATGTCGAGCATCTCCTTGGCCCGGGGCCCGGCAGCGCCCGCCCCGACCCGGTCGAGCTCCATGTTCAACAGGGCGTAGGAGCCGTTGTTGAGGATCACGGTGGTGACGTCGAGGCCCTCCCGGGCCTGGGTCCACAGCGACTGGGCGGTGTACATGGCGCTCCCGTCCGCCTCGAGGCACACGACCTTCCGGTCGGGGACGGCCAGCGCCGCGCCGGTGGCCGCCGGCAGCCCGTAGCCGATCGCTCCGCCGGTGAGGCACAGCCAGTCGTGGGTCGGGGCGCCGCTGGTCAGGCCCGAGGCGAACAGGCCGGCGGAGTTGCCCTCGTCCACGACGACGGCGCCCTCGGGGAGGCAGGCCCCGAGGGCCAGCGCCATGGTCTCGGCCGTGAGTGCGCCGGAGGGGCGGTCGGGCCGGGCGAGCGGTGCGGCCGCCTGCGACGGAGCGGCCCCCAGTTCGGCGGCGAGCGCCTCGAGCGCCCCGAGCGCGTCCTCGTCGGGGGCGGCGAGGACGTGGAGGGTGCAGCCCTCGGGCAGCAGGTCCGAGGCCTTGTCGGGGTAGGCGAAGAACGAGACCGGCGAGGCGGCGTCCACGACGACGAGGTGTTGGATGCCGTCGAGCTGCATCTGCGCGAACTCGGCGAGGTAGGCGAGCCGCTCGACCGGGGGGACGCCCGCACCGCGTTCGAGGCGGGTGGGGAACGTCTCGGCGAGGAGCCGGGCCCCGGTCGCCTCGGTGATGCCGGCCGCCGTCCGGATGCCCTCGGCCCGCAGCGTGGTGCCGCCGAGCAGGATCGCTGCGGCCCCGCCGGACCGGAGGGCGGCCGCCACCTCGACGATCCGGTCCGCGTCGACCGCGGTCGGTTCGCTCCGGGGCGTCGGGGCGACCGGGCCGGGGGAGTCGAGCCAGCAAACGTCGGCGGGCAGGATCAGGGTGGCGACCTGACCGGGTGGGCCGACCGCAGCGGCCACGGCGGCGGCGCCGTCGCGGGCGACGGTGTCCGGCGACTCGGCGGTGCGGACCCAGCCGGAGACCCCACGGGCGATCGAGGCGATGTCCGACTGGAGCGGCGCGTCGTACTTGGCGTGGTACGTCGCGTGGTC
>SXMI01000258.1 GCA_005777415.1 Actinomycetota bacterium
GCTGCTCGAGCTCGGCGGGCTTCTCGTCGAGCTCCGGATCGGCGTACTGCTCGAGCAGCCGGGCCTCGATCGCCATCACCTCGGCCGCTCGGGTCGGGTGGGTGGCCTGGTACCGGAGCCACGCCTCGGTCTCGTAGTAGTAGAGCAGGTAGTAGTTCGGGATGGCGTCGATCAGGCCGATGGTGTCGCGGGTCCAGTCCGGCTCACCGTCGGAGGACAGCTGCTTGCCGACGAGCCCACGGAGCGCCGTGAGCACCTCCTCGGTCCGGTCCTCCCCGGCCACGACGACGCGTCGGGTCCACGTCAGGTGGTTCAGGCCGACCGTGTCCAGGTCCACGTCCTCGGGGGCGGCACCGAACGCTGCGGCGATCTCGGCCTTGGTGGACCACGGCACGTTGCACAGTCCGACGGTCGGCACGTGACCGTGACGGCACAGCGCCTCGGTCACCAGGCCCGCCGGGTTGGTGAAGTTGAACAGGGTGGCGTCGGGCGCCTCGTCGTCGATGATCTCCGAGATCCGCAACGCCACCGGGATGGTCCGCAGCGCATTGGCGAACCCGCCCACCCCCACCGTCTCCTGGCCGATCAGGCCGAACTCGCGACCGAGCTGCTCGTCCCGTTCCCGGGCCTCCATGCCCCCGACCCGGATCTGACTGACCACGTAGCGGGCGTCGCGCACCCCGTCGGCCACGTCGAGCCCCCACGTGACCCGAACGTCCGGGGCCTGCCGCTCGGCCATGCGGGCGGCGAGCGGACCCAGGACGGCCAGGCGGGACGCGTCGATGTCGACGAGCACCAGCTCGGACAGGTCGAGCTCCTCGCGCCGGCGGAGCAGGCCGTCGACCAGTTCGGGCGTGTAGGTGGAGCCTCCACCGATGACGGTGACCCTCACGACGACCTCCCGGGGATCTCGGCGGCGGACCGGTACGCCGCCTCGACGATTCGCAACGCCTCGAGGCCGACCTCCGCCGACGCCCGGGGCTGGGCCCCGGTGGCGGCACAGTCCAGGAAGTCGGCCATCTGGGCGGCGTACATCGGGAGGGCGCAGTGGTCGTAGTCCGCCGGCGGCGGTGAGGCCGCCGTGAACGCCGGCCAGATCCGTGCGTGTCCGCCGGTGGCGTAGACCTCGGTCTCGGCCTCGACGCCCTCGAGCACCGGCTGCCACCAACCCGACTCCACCACGCTGCGGACGCCGTCGGACCAGTCGACGAGGACCACCCCGTCGGTGTCGATGCGTGGGTCGGCCGGCACACCGGCCGGGTCGTCGAACCCCGTGCCGATCGAGGCCGCGACCCGCACGGCGGTCGGGTCCCCGAGCAGGTACCGGACGGTGTCGATCGCGTGGATGCCCATGTCGATCAGGGCCCCTCCCCCGGCCAGCGCCGGGTCCCGGAACCACCCGGACGGCCCCCACCCGGCGTGGATGCCGTAGCCGCGGGTCCGCACCACCCGACCCAGGTCGCCGGCGGCGATCCGGTCGCGCAGATCGGTCACCTCCTCGCGATAGCGCCACATGTGACCCACGCAGAGCGTGAGGCCCGCGTCCCTGGCGGCGTCGCGCATCTCGGCGGCCTGGTCGGTGTCGAGCGCCATCGGCTTGTCCACGAGCACGTGCTTGCCGGCGGCGATCGCCGCCATCGTCTGCGGATGGTGGAGGGAGTTCGGCGTGCCGACCACGACGGCGTCGACGTCGGGGGCGGCGACCGCCTCGGCCCAGTCCGAACCGGAGCGTCCGATCCCGTGGCGCTCGGCGAACGCCGCGGCGGCCTCCGGCCGGTGGCCGGTCACCGAGACGACCGTCGCCCCGGCGGCCTGCGCCGCCCGGGTGTGGAGGTCGGCGATGAAGCCGTACCCCAGCACGGCGATCCGGGTGCTCACGAGCCGACCTCCTCCTGCTCAGCGGCTGCACTGCCGGTGACCTCGGCCGGCCACGCCGGGGCGTCGGTCACCGAGAAGTCCCACCGGTTCTCGCCGAGCGGCCGCCCGTCGGCGGCGGCCAGCCAGCTCTCGAGGGCGTACTCCCCGGGCGGCAGGTCGAAGGGCCCGGCCTGCAGGACCCGACGGGCGCCGTCGGCGAAGACGTCGACCCGTCGTTCGGCCCGATCGAGCTCGCGGCCCTCGGCGGTGACGAGCCGCCATCCGAGCGACGCACCCGGGTACGCCTCGTGCCGGTCGTTGACCCACCAGACGCCGAACACGCACGGGTCCGGATCGAACGGGTCGTCACCCGGGTAGGTGTCGCTCGCCGCCTCGATGCTCGTCAGGACCGGCTGCATGGCCCGGGCGAGGGAGTGGTACCCGAGCTT
The DNA here is from genome assembly GCA_005777415.1 of Actinomycetota bacterium. Taxonomy (GTDB): domain Bacteria; phylum Actinomycetota; class Acidimicrobiia; order Acidimicrobiales; family Microtrichaceae; genus SXMI01. Next base: position 2,307 of record SXMI01000258.1, read on the forward strand.
CGGCCGACGGAGGTGATCGACGACGGACCAGCTCACGCACGGCCACGGGTCGACGAGCATGAACGGGATCACGCCCTGCACCCGCTCGCGCTTGCGCCGCCGATAGTGCTCGGTGGCGAACTGCAGGAGGCGGGCCTGGTACCGCTGGGTGGCCTCGACGATCTCCTCGACGGTGTTCACGAACACGTTCACGCCGACGTGGCGGCTGACCTCGTGGTGCTGGAACCCGTGGAAGGACCAGTCCTCGTGGGTCGGGTCCTCGGGCAGCCAGGTCCGCAGGGTCTCGAGGTCCGGGGCGGCCTGGGCCCCGTACTCCGTGACGAAGGCGCCGCCCGGGATCTCCGAGGCCACCCGCCACGTCCCCCAGTACCAGCCGGGGTAGGTGTGGCCGTCGCCGGCGCCGGAGTTGGCGATCACCGGACGGGTCGGGTCGAGCCGGTGGAACAGCCCGGCGAGCTCGTGGTCGAGGCGCTGGTTCTGGTCCGGGACGAACCGCCCGGCCTCGTCGGCCATCCACGGCTCGTTCCACGGCGACTCGTTGTGCGCGCACCAGTACGCGACCGACGGGCGCCACCCGTGCAGGTCGACGACCTCGGCGACCATCTGTCGGGCGACCCGGTAGGTCTCGGCGGAGTCCGCGTAGCCCCACTGCATGGGGAGGTCCTGCCAGACCAGGACCCCGGCGGCATCGCACGCGTCGTAGAACTCCGGCACGGTCACGTGGGCGTGGACCCGCAACGTGTTGAGGTTGGCTCCCACGGCCAGCGCGACGTCGCCGGCGGCCCGGTCGGCGTCGAGCGCCGAGAGCCACTGCTCACCGATGTAGTTCAGGCCGCGCACGAACACGGGCCGGCCGTTGAGTCGCCACACCCAGTCGGCTCCGACCTCGATCGTGCGCACGCCGACGAGCCGTTCGTCGGCCGCCACGACCCGACCGGTCGATGCGTCGGCCGACGGACCGCCGTCGATCACGAGCAGCTCGGTCCGCATGAGGTGGAGGTGCGGCTCGCCCTGGTCCCAGGTCCACCAGAGCCTGGGAGCCGCGAGCGATCCGGTCAGCTCGACCTCCTGACGGCCGGGCTCGACGAAGGTGTCCACCCAGAGGTGGTGGCGATCGGCGCCCGCTCCCGCGTCCTCGACCAGCGACACCCGGAGGCGAACCCAGGATGCTTCGTCGCCGTGGTGCTCGACGACGGCGACGAGCCGGAGGTCGGCGTCGGCGCCGCGGACCTCGGTGGCCAGCCGCAGCGTCCGCAACGCGAACTCCGGCCGGGGCCGGACGCTCACCCGACCCCACACGCCGCCGGTCGAACGCTCCTGGCCCCGCTCCGACCAGCTGCCCGGTCGGGCGTCGTGGTGACCCATGACGCCTCGCAGCGCGGTCTTGGAGTGGGGCCAGACCGTGCCGAACTCGTCGGTCGGGCACTCCACCCGGACGACCAGCTCGTGGGCACCGGGACCACCGGGGGCCGGGACGACGAACGGGGCGAACCCGCCCGTGTGCGAACCGACCTCGACGCCGTCCCACAGGACCGTCGCCCGGTAGTCGGCCGCGCCGACGTGCACCTCGACCGGGCCGTCGTCCCAGTCGGCGGGGACCTCGACCTGGCTGCGGTACCAGACGGTCTCCGGGCCGTCGACACCGTCGAGGTACCAGTTGCCGGGTACCGACGCCGGCTGCCACGGCCCCTCGGCCGAGGTCGACAACTCCCAGCCCGACGGCTCGACGACCCCGGTCACGAGACCCCCAGCCGGATGTCGTTGGCCCGCACGGCGATCGACGTGAGCCGGTCGAGCAACTCGAGGTCCTCCTCGGTCGCCGTCCCCGCCACGCGGGCGCTGCGGATCCGGCGGATCCGGTCGACGACCTCGGCGCCGCTCAGCCCGAGCTCGGCGGCGTCGGCATCGACCCGGGCCAGCGCGGCGAGCATGTACTCTACCACCGGAGCGGCGACGGCGTCGGCGGCGGCCCGGGCCGCGGTGGGCTCGCCCACGAGCACCCGGTCGGTCCGGCCGGCGTCGTCGAGGTGCACGAAGCGGAGCTCGGCGCCGTCGAGCGGTCCGAGCTCGCTCACGCTGCCCGCCAGGGTCGCCCGCACGGCGACGGCACCATCGGGGAGGTCCGGGAGCGTCACCCGGGTCCGCTCCTCGGCCACGACGTGCCACACCGGCGGACCCTCCGGGACCTCGAGCAGGGCGACCGCCACCTGCCCCTGCGACGAGGTGACCGGACCCACTGCGGCGTCCTCGCCGTGGAGCATGGCCGCGACCACCCGGCCGGCGTCGTGGGCGAACCAGGTCACCGATGCTGCACCGGCGGCCACGGGAACCCCGTCGACGTCGAGCTCGACCCGGTCGTGGGTCCGGTTGACCACCGTGACGTAGCGCCGCCCCGAGGAGCCGGTCCGCACGCCGAGGTCGACCCCGTCAGGTGATACCCGCCGGCCCGGGAGCGCGTCGACGTCGATCCCTCGGGGCGCGCTGGGCGCGCCGATCCCTCCGGGTGCGGCGATCGGCTCGAGCGGCCGCAGGTCCTCGTCCAGTTCGGGAGCGGGTCCGTCGAGCCGGACGCGCCCCGGGTGGGCGGCAGCCAGGTCGGCCAGGTGGTCGCGGGCCGCGCGGCTGAGCACCCGGGTGTCGGGCACGAGCACCACCTCGTAGCCGTCGAGCGGGTCCCGGCCGGCGGTGACCACGTCGAAGGGCACCCCGGCGTCGACGAGACGACGCGCCAGTCGGAGACCGGCCGCCGAGGTGTTGGAAGCCTCGGCCAGCGTTGCGAGCGGCCCGTCGGCCGACCAGCCGGCACCAGGGATGAGCCCCGACCAGCGGGCGAGGCGTTCGCCGGCGTGGTCGGCGACGATCGCCACCGGTGACTCGAGCGGCGCCGCCACGAGGTCGGCACCACCGGCGGCGAGGCAGAGGAACAGACACCGGAGGTTCCACCACCACTCCAGCACGTTCCCGTCCGGCAGCACCGGGGCCTCCTCGGCCCAGCGCTGGAACGCACCGACGCCGACCGGCTCCGGCTCGGAGGAGTGCAGCATGTAGATGCAGGGGGCGTCCATGCCGCCGACCAGCGAGCACTGCAGGTAGAAGGCCTGACGCGCCGAGATCTCGGGGACGAGGTGCGGGAGACCGGCGGGCGAGAGCGTGTGGCACAGCCGGGTCCGCCACCACGCATGGTGCACGTACTCGTCGTCGTCCATCCGGTACCACGCCGTCCCGGCGATCATCCGCTCCGGGTCCACCCCTTCGGCGTAGACGTTCTGGCCGACCCACCCGCAGGTGTCGGCCAGAACCGCCGGGTCGACGAGCATCCCCGCGAGCGGCCACGGCATGCACAGGAAGTCGTGGAACACCGGGACCCGGTCGCCGAGCACCTCGCGAACGGCCGACGCGTACGCACCGAGACCCGTGGCCAACTGGTGGTCGGCGAACCGGTCGAGGTCGATCCACGGACGCAGCCCCTCGACCGTGTCCGGTGCGTCCCACGACCCGGGGAACCCGACCTCGTCCAGGCTCCCGTGGTCGGTCCCCCACGCCCGGTCGAGCGCCTCGACGTCGCCGTAGCGACCGGCCAGGAACGCCCGCCATCGACCGACGTCGGCCAGGTCGGCCCGGATCGGCGACGGCGCCGCGCCGTCCTCGTGGATCCACATGCCGTCGCCGGGGGTCTCGTTGTCGACCTGCACCGCCCACAGCCAACCGGGGCCGTCACCCCCGGACGCGAACGGCTCGAGCGCCCCGCAGACGGTTCGGATCCACTCGCACGATGCGGCGATCGCCTCGGGGTGGTCGTAGCCGAGCCTCGGGTCGTCGGAGTCACCGTGACGGTACGGCTCGCCGTCGTGGCGGACGGCCCACCAGTCCGGGTGCGCCTCGATCAGCCAGGTCGGGACGCCACCACCGAGCATCTCGGAGTCGCAGAACGGGCCCGGCTTGGCGATGAACCCGAGGCCGTGCGCCGCGCAGCGCTCCACGAAACCGACGAGATCGCGTTCAGGGGCCGTGATGCCGGTGAGGTCGAGTACCTCGGGTCGTGGCGCGTGGTGGATCCACGGGATGTAGGTGGACACGGCGTTGGCACCGGACTGCACGGCGCGCAGCAGCATCAGTTCCCATCGCTCGTGCGGGACCCGGTAGTAGTGCACCTCGACGGCCCGGATGGTGTCATCGGGCAGGGCCGGGTGGGCCGGGGAAGCGGGCAGGGCCGGGTGGGCCGGGGAAGCGGGCAGGGCCGGGTGGGCCGGGGAAGCGGGCAGGGCCGGGTGGGCCGGGGAGGCGGCCGGATCAGGAGTGGTCGACGGCTCGGTCACGGTCGCGCTCAGCCCTTCGTGCCCGTGAGCGTGACACCCTCGATGAAGATCTTCTGGGCGAAGAAGAAGATGACCACGAGCGGCATGACGAAGATCACCGATGCCGCCATGGTCAGGTTGGACTCGCCGAGTCGGGCGGCGGCGGTGTTGAGCCGGACGAGTCCGACGGCGAGCGTGAGGTTCGACTCGTCGGACAGGTAGATGTTCGGCCCGAAGAAGTCGCTCCAGGCGAACAGGAACTGGAAGATCGCCACGGCCATGATCCCCGGCTTGGCCATGGGCACCACGATCCGGGTGAGGATCTGGAACTCGCCGGCGCCGTCGGCCCGGGCGGCGTCGATCGTCTCGGTCGGCAGCGTGAGGAAGAACTGGCGCAGCAGGAAGATGCTGAACGCGTTGGCGAAGAACGACGGGACGACCAGCGGCAGGATCGTGTTCAGCCAACCGAGGTTCGAGAAGATCTCGTACTGGCTGACGAACAGCACCTGGAACGGCAGCATCATCGTGGAGAGCACGAGCACGAACACCACGCCCCGACCGCGCCAGCGCATGTGGCTGAAGGCGTAGGCGACCGGCACGCAGCTCACGACGGTCCCGGTCACCACGAGCACGCAGACCAGCAGGGTGTTGCGGATGTACCGGGCGAGCGGCACCCGGTCGAAGACCTCGGTGTAGTTGCCGAGGTCGAAGGTGGACGGCCACAGGGCGGTGGTCTTGGCCTCCTCCAACGGTGTGACCGACTGGAGCAGCATGAAGAAGAACGGCAGGGCGAAGATGATCGCCAGCCCGATCAGGACCGAGTGCTGCCCCACCAGGCCGAGCATCCGTCGGGTGCGGCTCACGCCCACTCCTCGGTGGCGGTGTGGACCCACCGGCGACGGGTGGCGAGCATGACCATGGTGATCACGAAGGTGATCAGGAACATGACCCAGGCCATGGCCGACGCGAACCCGATGCGGCCGTCCTGGAAGAGTCGCAGCTGCAGCATGGCGTAGGTGAGCAACGAGCCGCCGGGCTCACCGGTGAGGCGCCCCTCGCGCACGCCCTGGCTGAAGACGTAGGCCTGGTCGAAGCTCTGGAGGACGCCGATCAGGCCGGTGAGCACGATGAAGAAGATGACGGGGCTGATCATCGGGAGCGTCACGTGCCGGAACCGGGCCCATCGTCCGGCACCGTCGAGCTCGGCCGCCTCGTAGAGGCTCCGGGGGATGTCGACGAGTCCGGCGAGCAGGATCAGCATGAGGTCGCCGAGGGCCCAGGTGGTGACCATGATCAGCGCCGGCTTGGCCCACTGCGGATCCCGGAACCACAGCGGCGCCTCGGCGCCGAACACCCCGAAGAGGCTCGACAGCGGGCCGCCCTCCTTCAGGAGGAAGAAGAACAGCGCGCCGCTGGCCACCGCCGGGACGATGGACGGCACGTAGAACATCGTGCGGTAGACGCCGTTGCCCCGGCGGGCCCGGACCAGCAGGGCCGCGGCGAGCAGTGCGATCCCGATGCGCACCGGCATCCCGAAGACGGCCAGGTACGCGGTGTTGCCGAGCGCGGTCAACAGGTCGTCATTGGTGAACAACAGCTCGTAGTTGGCGAGTCCCACCCAGCGCGCCGGGGAGCCGTACCGCTTGACCGTGAAGGACCAGTAGAACGAGTTGAGGATCGGGTAGAGGGTGAAGACGAGGAACCCGATGATCCACGGCGACAACAGGAGCAGCACCGTGAGTCGTCGCTTGCGGTCGGCCCGCCGCTTGGCCCGGAGCCGTTCCGGGGGCACGACGGGCACCGACGACGACCGGGGGCCGACGACGGCGTCGTCGGCCCCGTCGGGCGCTGCAGGGCGCGCCGCGGTCTCGGTCACTCAGCCTCCGGTCTCGAGGTCCAGCTCGTCCTGCAGGCGGGCGTCGAGCGCCTCGAGCTCGGCCTGGAGCTGGTCGTCGGGGACCTCGCCCGCCCGGAACCGCAGGGCGAGCGTGGTGAGCTCGTCGTAGGCCGCCTCGATCACCACCGAGTTGCCGGGCACGACGGCGTTCGGCGACCGGGCCAGGTCGATGAAGGTCTGGTACTCCGGCACCTTGGTCGCCTCGATCTGCTCGAAGAGTCCGAGCGCCTCCACGTTGGCCGGGATGTTGCCCTGCACCACCTCGAAGTCCGCGATCTGCTGGGCCGCAGTGGCCATGCAGCTCGCAGCGATCCACGAGGCCTCCGGGTCACCCGCCGCCGGCTTCGACGGCAGGAAGAAGCTGTTGCCCGACGCGATCAGCGAGAACTCCTCGGCGTCGGCCACACCCTCCGGTCCCGGCATCGGGACGACCCCCCACTCGGCGGGCTTGCCCTGGCCGAAGCGGCTCGGCCAGGTGGTGAAGTACGAGGCCTCGGTGTACAGCGGCACCTGACCCGTGATGAAGAAGTTCTGCGCCGAGTCGTAGGCCCCGAGCGAGGCCGCGAACCGGGCCGCGTCCTCGGGTGGACCGAGCAGGTCGAGGAACCGCTTCTGCATCCGGAAGGACTCGGCCCAGCCGTCGCCGTCGGAGATCAGGACCTCCTTCCCGTCGTCGCTGAAGAGCTTCCCGCCGAAGAGAATCCCGATGGGGATCACCGACGAGCCGTCGCCGACGTCGGGCACCCAGCCGATCCGCTCGAGGGAGCCGTCCGGGCCCCGACGGATCAGCTGCTGGGCCGCGGCCTCGATCTCTGCGAACGACGTGGGCGGCTCCAGGCCCGCCTCGGCCAGGACGTCGCCGTTGTAGAACAACGCCGCGGTGTCGAGCGACAGCGGCAGGCCCCACTTCTTCCCGTCGAAGCTCACGAGCTTCTGGGCGCCGGGGGTGAACTGGTTCCAGTCGAAGCCCTCGCGGGTCGCGAAGTCATCGAGCGGGAGCACCGCACCCGAGGCCTGCAGCTTCGCGAGGCCCCCGGCGAAGTCGGCCTGGATCAGGTCGGGCAGGGTGCCGGCCTCGGCGGCCGCAGTGACGGCGTTGGTCATGTCGTCCTTGGCCACGTAGTTGATCGTGAGCCACGGGTTGTCGGTCTGGCAGCGCTCGAGGATCGGCCTGAACGCGTCGATCGACACCTGGTCGGTGAAGCTCGACCAGAACTCCAGGGTGACCGGGGCCCGGTTCTCGGGCGGCGTCGTCGTCGGCGACACCGTGGTGGGTGCGGGATCGGCCGACTCGCCACCACCGCAGGCGGCCGCGACGAGCGAGATCGCAGCGACGAGCAGGACTGCCGGTCGACCGCCGCGGCGACGTCGGGTGGAGGTTGGGTGGTGACTCATGTGGTGCTCCCCTTGTCCGAGACGATCTCTGCTGCGTGCTGCTGGATCCGGGACACGGCCCGAGCCACGTCGAGCACGTCCTCGACGTCGGCGAGCAGCAGTCGATGCTGGAGCCAGACGGTCGAGGCGGCGGCGTGCTCGGCGACCGGCAGGCGGACCGACGAGTAGTCGATCGCCGGGGCCGAATCGCGCAGGCGCGGTCCGAAGTTCCCGGTCCGGAAGATGGCGAGCTCGTTGAGGCTCGGGTAGGACACGCCCATGGGGATGCCCTCGGCGCCGAGGGCCGCCTCGAACTGCCGGAGCGGGAGCCCGGCGAAGGCCTCGGTGTCGTAGTGGAACACGTAGCAGTAGTTCCCCTGGGAGTCCATGCGCTCGTCCCGGCGCTGCGGGCGCACACCCTCGATCTCCTCGAGCGCGGCACCGAGCGCCACCGCGGCGGTGTTCCGGCGTTCGTTCTGCTCGGGGAACCGCTCGAGCTGGGCGGTGAGCACCGCCCCCTGCCACTCGGTCATCCGGAGGTTCGAGCCGTAGTTCGGGTGGTGGTAGAACCACTCGCCCGCCTGCCGGCCGCAGTCGGCATAGGACCAGGCCCGGTCGCGGAGCTCGTCGTCGTTGCAGATCAGGACGCCGCCCTCGCCGGCGGTCATGAGCTTCGACCGCTGCATGGAGAAGCTCCCGAAGTCCCCCCAGGATCCGACGCCCCGCCCCCGCCAGAAGGTGCCGTGCGCGTGGGCGCAGTCCTCGATGAGTCGCAGGTCGTACCGGTCGCACAGGTCCGTGAGCGCGTCCAGGTCGGCGGCGGCACCGGCCACGTGGACGGCGATCACGGCCTTGGTGGCCGGCGTGATGGCGGCCTCGACGGCGGCCGGGTCGATGCAGAGCGTCTCCGGGTCGATGTCGACGAGCACCGGAGTGGCGTTGACGGCGAGGACCGCAGATGCCGAGGCGATGAAGGTGATCCCCGGGACGACGACCTCGTCACCCTCGCCGACGTCGCACGCGGCGAGGGCGGCCTCCAGCGTGTGGGTCCCGTTGGTGAGCGCGAGACCGTGCCGGGCCGAGTGGTAGGTGGCGAAGGCGGCGGCGAAGGACGCCGCCTGCTGACCGTCCCCCTGCCACCAGCCACCGGCGTCGAGGGTGTCGACCAGCAGGTCCCGCTCGCGGTCGTCCCAGACCGGCCAGGCCGGGTAGTCCGACGTCCGGACGGGCGCGCCACCGAGGATCGCCGGTCGCTCCCCGGTCAGGGTGCTCATGAACGTCCTCCTGAGGTGTCGCGCTCATCGGCGCCGTTGCGCTCATCGACGCCGTTGCGCTCGAGGATCCGGTTGGCGAAGGCGGCGTCGGCGGCCAGTCGCACCGCCACCGCCGCGGCGCCCGAGAGCACCGAGCGCGCACCCAGCTTGGACGACACCAGACCGGGGGGCGCTCCGATCCACTCGCCCAGCCGCTCCTCCACCACCGGCCGCAGGGCGTCGTGCGCCCCGAGCGGTCCGGCCAGCACCACCAGGGCGGGGTCGACGAGCGCCACCAGCGTCGCCACGTACCAGGCCGTCCAGGTGCCGACCTCGTCCAGCACCGCCGCGGCCACCTCGTCGCCCAGGACGACTGCGTCGAGCACCTCCTCGGCGCGCCTCCACCCGGCTGCCCCGCCGGTGAGCCGGCGGGCGAGCGCCAGGGCGCCGTCGTTGGTCAGGCCCAGTTCGGTGAACTCGTTCGGCCCGCTCCCGGAGGACCGCATCGCCCGGGCGAAGGGCACGTCGAAGATCTCACCCGCTCCCCCGGCGTGGCCGACGACGAGCTCGCCACGGAGCACGAGGGCGGCCCCGAGGCCGGACCCGATCCAGAGCACGGCGAAGTCCTCGACGTCCCGACCATGTCCCTCGGCCTGCTCGCCGAGCGCCACCAGGTCGACGTCGTTGTGCACCGCCGGGACCCGGCCGGTCCGCTCGGCGACGAGCTCGCCGAGCGCCGCACCCTCGAGTGCCGGGATGGTCCCGACCCGGGTCAGGACACCGGAGCGGGGGTCGCGCACGCCGGGCGTGCCGATCACCAGAGCGTCGAACGGCCGTCCCGTGGCCCGCTCCAGTTCGGACACGGCCCGACCGACGGTGTCGACCACGGCTGCGGCGGTGGCGGGCGGCGAGTCCCAGGTCGCCACGTACTCGTGGAGTGTCGTGCCGTCCAGGTCGACCACGACGGCCCGGACGCCGCTCACGGCGATCTCGACGGCACCCCCGAGCGCGGCGTCGGCGATCGGCTCGAACAGGATGCCCGCCCGGCCGCGTCGGCCGCTCTCGGCGCCCACCGGTCCCACCAGTCCGCTCGCCTCGAGCGTCCGGAGCGCGAGCGAGACGGTCGGCTTGGACAGGCCCGTCCGCCTTGCGACCTCGGCCCGGCTCACGCTGCGGAGCCGCCGGATGACCTCGAGCACGGTCCGCTCGTTCAGTTCCCGCAGCAGGGCCGGCTTGGCTGGACCGATCGGTCCGACGGCGAGACGGGTCCCCTGCGACTCCTCGGCCAGAACGGGCAGGTTCCCGACAGGGTTGTCCACCCGGCGGAGTCTAGAGTAAACGTTGCTTACACGCACGGCCCGGAGTTCGTCCCGGGCCCGGTAGTCAGGGACGGAACAGGGGGGAACGTGGGAACTCCGGACGACACGGCAACCGCCACGGCGGGGGGCGGATTGAGGGCCGGGGCCGACGCCCGACCCATCACGCCCGACCTCTCGACCGACACGGTCTACCTGGCCGGGTTCGAGCCGAACCGACCGGCGGAGTCCGTGCACGACGACCTGATGGTCCGGACCTTCGCGGTCGCCGCCGGCGACGAGGCCCCGATCGTGTTCACGGTGTGCGACCTGGTCGGGCTCACCCGCACCCACGACGACACGGGGTCGCGTGTCGTCGCGTGCACCCACACCCACCACGGACCGGACGGACTGGGCTTCTGGGGCCAGCCCTTCGAGGGGGTCAGCGGGATCGACGCCCGGTACCTGGAGCGGGTCCGGGCGACGATCGCCGACTCCCAGGCCGCCGCCGTCGCCGCCCTGGAACCCGCCGGTGTGGTCGCAGGCTCCGTCCCCGTTCCCGAGTTGGTGCAGAACCACCGCAACCCCGAGATCCTCGACGACGAGCTCTCGGTGGTCCGTCTGGTTCGCCCGGATGGCACCGTGATCGCCACGTTCGTCGACTACGCGTGCCACCCCGAGGTCGTCGAGGCCGAGGGCACCGCCGTCACCGCCGACTTCCCCGGCCACCTCTGTCGGCGGATCGAGGCAGCCGTCGGTGGGATCGCCGTGTTCGCCGCGGGTGCCCTCGGTGGGATGCAGTCGCCGCGGACCGAGGTCCGGACCCACGCCGAGGCGGAGCGCTTCGGCGAGGTCCTCGCCGAAGCCGTGGAACGCGCCGTGACCACCGACACGGCGGCCGACGCGACCGGGGCCCGGGTCGCCTTCGCCCGCGAGCAGATCGCCTTCGCGCTGCAGAATCCGGTCTACGAACTCGGCATGGAGCTCGGTCTGGTCCCGGCCGCCGAACGACGCGGCGACGATGTCGTCACCGAGGTCTCCTACGCCCGGATCGGACCGGCCGGCATCGCCTGCGTCCCGGGCGAGTTGTTCCCCGAGCTGGGACTGCAGCTCAAGCAGTCGATGCGGGCCACGGGCGTCCGGGTCCCGATCGTGGTCGGCCTCGCCGACGACGAGATCGGCTACCTGATCCCGGAGGCGGACTTCGTGGCGCCCGAGGACTACCTGGATCCGGGATCGAGCTACGAGGAGTCCTTCTCGGCCGGACCGCAGGCCGCGACCCGGGTGGTCGAGGCCCTCGACGGGCTCATCGCCACCACGTGAGCCGCCCTGTCGTCCTCGACGGGGTGGAACCCGGGAACTCCCGCGTCGTGCTCGTCGTCACGGCGCATGCCGACGATGCTGCGCTGTTCATCGGCGGCACGGTCGCGGCCTGGAGCGCGGCGGGCTGGCGGGTGGTGCTGGCCCGGGTGACCGACGACCGCTGGGACTCGGTCGGACTCGACGAGGCGACGACCATCGAACGATCGGCCCGCGAGCTCCGCTCCGCCGCCGCCGCACTCGGCGTCGCCGAGGTCGTCGACCTCGGGTGGCCGACCGACACGCTCGGCGACGCGAGCGAGGTGGCGCTGCGCGAGCAGGTGATCCGGCTGGTGCGCACCCACCGTCCCCACACGATCGTCGCCCACGACCCGCACTCGGGGACGGGCGAGGACAACCTCGACCACCTGGTGGTCGGCGCCGCGGTCGCCGAATCGGTGTGGTGCGCCCAGTTCGACCTGCACCACCCCGAGCACCTGGCCGAGGGTCTGGAGGTCCACGGGGTGTTCGAGCAGTGGTACTTCGGCCGACCACCCGGTGAGGTCACCCACGTGGTCGACACCGCGTCGACGCTGGATGCGATGGTGGCGGCCGCAGCGGCGCACCGGACCCCGCTGCGCAACCTGGTCAACCAGTGGCGGCTGCAGGCGCGAACCGGCGGCTGGAGGATCCCCCTGCTCGACGACGTCGCGGCCACCGATGTCGACGACGACCTGATCCGGGTCGTCGACCCGCTGCTCCGCTCCCGGGCTGCGGCCATCGGCGCCCCGTACGGGCTCGACGCCGCCGAGGAGTTCCGGGTCGTGACCTTCGGAGGGATGACGGAACTGTTGGAGGTGTTCGGTGAACGGATCTGACAACGCACGTGACCATCGGCCGGGGCACCTCCGGCGCGCCGCCCTGGTGGCGTTCGCCGTGACCGCAGTCCTCGCCGCGTCGTGCAGCGGGGGCGACGACCCCGGGACCGCGACCGAGGCGACCGCTCCCCCGCCGCCGACCGCCACGCCCATCTCGACCACCGACCAGGGCGCGCTCGACGCCGTGCTCGACGCCGGCGCCGCCGGCTGCGACGAGCTCGACGCGGCCCGGTGCCTCCTCCCGGTCCCCAGCTACCGGTTCACCACCCCCGATCCGTCCACGCCGACCGGCGTGCGCGTCGAGATCCCCGCGGGACAGCTCGTCAGCACCACGGGCACCCCGCTCGACCCGGAGCCGTGGCGGTCGCTCGACGGGTTCAGCCCCGGCACACCCATGCTCACGCTGCTCGGCGACGTCGACCTGGCCGCGAGCGGCGCCCCGCCGATCGGCGACATCGGCCGGTCGCTCGCGCCCGAGTCGGCGACAGTCGTCGTGGACCTGACCACGGGTGATCGCCTGGCCCACTGGGCCGAGCTCGATGCCCGCGCCCCCGCGGGGCAGCAGGTGCTGATCATCCGGGCGGCGGCGCCGCTCCCCGAGGGCCACCGGATCGGCGTCGGCGTGCGGGGCCTCGTCGATGCCGCCGGTCAGCCGGTGGAGCCGACCGTTGCGTTCCGCGCCTACCGCGACGCGCTCACCACCACCACCACCACCGTCGAGGACCGTCGCCCGCAGATGGAGGAGCTGTTCGCCGGGCTCTCGCTCGCCGGGGTCGACCGGGCCGGCCTGCAACAGGCCTGGAGCTTCCCCGTGGCCAGCGCCGAGGCGCTCGCGGGCCGGATGCTGCACATCCGCGACGACGCATTCGGCCGGCTCGGCGACCGGTCCCCGGCCTTCCGGATCGAGTCGGTCTCGGAGTCGCTCCTGCCGCCCGGGATCGGACGCCGGATCCAGGGCACCTACGACGTCCCGCTCTACCTCACCGGCGACGGCGCAACGGGGAGCACGTTCGCGCTCGGCCCCGACGGACTCCCGGCCACGACGGGCGCCACCTATCCGGCGCGCTTCACCTGCCAGGTCCCTGCGCAGGCGCTGACCGGGGCCGATCCTGCGACACCGGTCGTCTACGGACACGGGCTCCTCGGTTCGCTGAACGAGGCCAACGGCTCGTGGGTCGGGAAGATCTCGGCGGTGAACAACGCGATGTACTGCGCGACCGACTGGATCGGCATGAGCACCGCCGACTTCCCCACCGCCATCGAGATCCTGCGCGACATCTCGAAGTTCCCCAAGCTCGCCGACCGGGTCCAGCAGGGCATCCTGAACACGCTGTTCCTGGCCCGGCTGCTCGTCCGACCCGACGGGTTCGCCGCCGACCCGGCGTTCCAGACGGCCGACGGCACGCCCGTGTTCCGGACCGGCGAGGTGTACTATGACGGCAACAGCCAGGGCGGCATCATCGGCGCAGCGGCCACGGCGGTGGCCCAGGACTGGACCAAGGCGGTCCTGGGCGTGCCCGGGATGAACTACTCGCTGCTGTTGAACCGCAGCACCGACTTCGACCTGTACTTCACGTTCCTGCGCGAGGCCTACCCCGATCCGGTCGACCAGCAGGTCATCTTCGGAGTGCTCCAGATGCTCTGGGACCGGGCCGAGGGCAGCGGGTACGCCCAGCACACCACGACCAACCCCTACCCGAACACGCCGGAGAAGCAGGTGCTCCTGCACGTGGCGTTCGGCGACTTCCAGGTACCGCAGGTGTCCGCCGAGATCCAGGCCCGCGCGTACGGCGCGGGGGTCCGGTCTCCCGCCCTGGCCCCGGGACGGCACCCCGACACGGCGCCGTTCTTCGGCCTGGGAGAGGCAGGGCCGTTCCCGACGAGCGAGTCGGTGCTCGTCTACTGGGACTCCGGAACGATCCCGCCGCCCGAGTCCAACACCACGATCGAGGACTCAGCCGCCTACGCCGCGGCGTGCGACCCGGTGCCCGAGGCACTGCGGGGTGACGACGTGGTCTGCGGCGACAGCCACGAGGACCCCCGGCGTTCACCCGAGTCGATGCGCCAGAAGCTGCTGTTCTTCCGTCCGGACGGCCGGATCGAGGACACCTGCGGTACCGGTCCCTGCCGGGCCGCCAAGGCGTTCACCTACGGGTTCTGAGCACGCAACCGGAGATGGAGCACCCCGCACCGGCCGTGACCGGCGAGCCGCAGGTCGTCGTCGTCGACGACGCCGCTGCGGCCGGGCGGATCGTCGCGGCGACCATCAGCGACACCGTGCGACGCGCCCCGACCTGTCGGCTCGGACTGGCGACCGGGTCCACCCCGCTTCCGGCCTACCGGCTGCTGGTCGCCGAGCTGCGCGGGACCGGCGCGTTCGCTCGGGTGCAGGCGTTCCTGCTCGACGAGTACGTGGGTCTCGCAGCCACCGATCCGGCCTCGTACCGGGCGACGATCCGCAGCGAGCTCACCGATGCCATCGGGGTGCCGCCGGCGTCGGTGCACGCCCCCGACCCCGGTTCCGGGCGGCACGCCGACCTGGACGCGGCGTGCGCGGACTACGAGCGGCTCCTCGGGGACGGGGTCGACCTGCAACTACTCGGCATCGGTCGGAACGGACACCTGGGTTTCAACGAACCCGGCACGCCGTTCGACACCACCACCCACGTCGTGACCCTCAGCGACACGACACGCGCCGACAACGCTCGCTTCTTCCCCACACCCGAGGCGGTCCCCACCCACGCCGTCACCCAGGGCCTCGGCACGATCCGTCGCGCCCGCCACCTGTTGCTCGCCGCCACCGGCGCAGCCAAGGCCGACGCCGTCGCAGCCGCCCTCGAGGGGCCGCTCGACGTGTCGTGCCCGGCGTCGGCACTGCGCCTGCACCCACGGGTCACCGTGGTGCTGGACCGGGCCGCCGCAGGTGCGCTGAGCTGACCCGGTCCAACTAGGGGGCCGGGTCGCTCTGCGGCCCGACGTTGCCGGCCGAGTCGACGGCCGCCACCGTCCAGGTGCCCGACGCCACGGTGGGAGCCTGGTACACCGCCGTGGGCGTGGTGGCCACCTCGATCCCGTCGAGGTAGACCCGGTAGCCGGCCACACCGACGTCATCGCGGCCCTCGACCCAGGCCAGGGTGTCGGCCTCGGCCCGGCTCAGGCCGGACGGCGCTGCGGGCGCCGTCGTGTCCGGGGCGCCGATCGTGAACACGGCGCACTCGTCGTCGAGCGAGACCGGCAACGTCACGCTCTGACCGGCCACGGCGGCGGCGACCGGTTCGGTGCCCGACGGGGTCACCCGGCGGATCGTGGAGGTGGACACCCAGTCCGGGACGTCGACGGTCACGTTCCCCGACACGGGGTAGTTCCAGTAGGTCGGGAACCACGGCGGCCCGTTGGCGGTGTAGCGGAGGCTGCAGGCCATGACCACCTGTTGTTCCTCCCCCACGACCGTCCGGGTCTCGATGTAGGGCGAGTCGGCCACCGAGGACGACTCGATCTCGCCGTAGGTGAGCACATCCCGCACCTGCCGGACCACCTGCACGTCCCGGGGCGCCTGCGCCATGGCGGCGGCGTACTTCGGGTCCCCCAGGTAGTCGCTGTTCCAGACGAACCAGTTGATCCCGTCGGCACCGCCCATGACCGAGAGCCAGAACTGGGTGCTCACCGCCCAGGCACTGGGCTGGCAGTTCCACGCCGAATCCGCTGCGAGCTGCGGCCAGATCCACATGGGCAGCGGCTCGGTGTTGTCCTTCAGGACGTCGGTGTAGTCGAGGGCCTCGGCCATCTCGGCGACCCGCGACCATCCCGAGCCGATGATGGCGTTGGGGGCGCACACCACGTAGTGGTCGTGGCCGGTGATGTCCGGCACCTGGCCGTACTCGTTGAACTTCCGCTGCATGGCGAAGTTCACCCACATCGGGTGCGTCGGGTCGAGCTGGCGGTACTCGTCCACCCGGGCAGCAACGGCGGCCGAGGTGTCCTCGGGCTCGTTGCCGAGGTCCGGCTCGTCGCTGAGCAGCCACGACCGGATGCCCGGATTGCCCTGCTGGGCCGCCACGGTGGCCGGGTTCGCGAACCGCTGGGCGTTGGTCTGGATGCGCCAGCGGTCCCACAGCTCCTGATACCTCGGTTGGGCTCCGCCGACGATCTGGTCGACCGGAACCGACTTGGTCGCACGCTTGGCGTCGGCACCTCGCTCGGGCAGTTCGCTGTGCCAGGTCCCCAGGTCGAACTCGGGTTCGATGAGGCGCAGCGCCCCGAGCACCCACTCACGCTGCGCCGACGGGCCGGTCGCCCCGACCTGCAGCGCGATCGGCGCCATGACCGGCGCCGGTGCATCGAGCTGGATCCGGGCGATGAGCACCCGGCCCGGCTCCACCGTCCAGTCGCCGTCCGGAGTGGACACCGACGGGTCGGTGACGGGGATCCGGACGTCGTCGTTCACCGCCAGGTGGTCGACGGTGTAGGGGACGTCGGAACGGTTCCGGATGAACACGACGAGTTCCGACCGGTCGGGACTCGCAACGATCGAACCCACCTTCAGCAGTGCGCCGCGGAGCTTCACCGACCGGGACACGCCGAGTCCGTTCTCGGTCTGCACCGAGACGTTGACCTGCTCACCGGCTCGGAGCGGCGCCGTGATCCCCTTGATCGTGACGACCGCCGACGCGGTGTCGGAACCGGCAGGACCGAGCTCCGGCGGCCAGGCGCGCCACCACTTCAGACCGGGCATCGACTCCACGGGGGTGCCGTTGACGAACACCTGCTCGATCCGGTCGGGGGCCGACGAGGTGTTGTCGACCCGCACCAGGAGGAGACCACCGTCGTCGTTGTACGGGGACTCCTCCACGTAGCGCACGTTCCGCGTCGCCGGGACGAACGTGATCCCCTCGGCGGTCGGCGTGCTCGGGGCTCCCACCGGCGGCGGCGCCGTCGAGACGCAGGCCACGGTCACGAGACCCACCACTGCCGGCACCACCAGGACGGCGACGATCGATCGTCTCCGGGTCCCCCACATGTTCGCCCCCTGTGTTCCATCCGTCCCGGGTCCCGACCGAGGTCGTCGGCCCCTCCGCCGACCAACCCCCGCCCACCGGACCGGGCTTGCTCCCCTGCTCACCACCGCCGACTCCCGCCGAACCCTCCTGCTGCGGACTGCGGCGAGGAACCGGTCGGCGACCACGATGCCGTTCTTATGTTAGACATCCTGACCAACTCAGGCAACGGACGTTTGCCCGGCACCGGAGGTACCGCTTCGATGATCGCCGCCCGAGGGTTCGAGGTCGACTACGGCCGGGGGCAGCTCGCCAAGTACCTCGACGGGCTGGGCCCCTGGGTGGCGCTCACACAGCCGGAACCCTGGGAGCGGCTCGGCCCCACCCTGCCGGTCGAACCGGTTCAGATCATCTGGGCCGGTGACCTGCGCCCGACGCACCTCGACGGCCTCGTCGCCGACCTGCCCGAGGGCGCCGCGCTCGTCGGGATCGGAGGCGGCTCCGCCATGGACACCGCCAAGTGGCTCCACCACCGCACGGGACGGACACTGATCCAGGTTCCGTCGCTGCCGTCGGTGGACGCCTGCTTCACCCGCATGACCGCCCTGCGCGACGCCGGCGGCGTGCGCTACGAGGGCGACTCCGTGCCCGAGGTGGTGATCGTCGACTTCGATCTCATCTGGTCCGCCCCCCGGGCCCTCGTCGCCGGCGGGATCGGCGACGTGCTGTCCTGCCACACCGGCCTGCACGACTGGGCCCTCGGTGCCGCTGTCGGTCGGGACGCACCCTGGGACGAGGCGGCCGCCGACCGGGCCCGGGAGTACCTCGACGACCTCGAGGAGCTCGCCCCCCTGCTGGCCGACGGGGACGACCGCGGGATCAGGATGCTCATGGAGTGCCACCGCGACATCGGCTGGCTCTGCCACGAGTTGGGTCACGCCAGGTTCGAGGAGGGGTCCGAGCACTTCTGGGCCTACGCCTTCGAACACGTGACCGGCCGGACGATCATGCACGGCGAGCTGGTCACGCTCGGCGTGCTGGTCATGTCCGCCCTGCAGGGCAACGACCCGGACCGACCCCGGCGGATCGCCGACGCCGCCGGCACCCGCACGAACCTCGACGAACTGGGCGTGGAGTGGTCCGAGGTCGAGGCCGCCCTGATCCGGCTCCCGTCGTTCGTGGAGGAACAGGGCCTGTGGTACTCGGTGGCCAACGGCCTGCAGGTCGGTCCGGAACAGCTCGACGCCGCCCGGGCCGCACTCCGGGTGGCGAACTGACGGGCCGTCGAGCAGGCCGGCCGCCGAGCAGGTCGGCGGGTGGCCCCGAACGGCTCCGCCTCGCTACCGTCTCGGACACATGACGGTCTATCTGGTCCGCCACGCGTCCGCCGGGACGAGGGACGACGCCGATCCCAGCGACGGGGAGCGAATCCTGGACGCCACCGGCCACCTGCAGGCCGAGCGTCTGGCCGAGTGGCTCCGGCATGAGGACATCCGCCAGGTCCTCTCGAGCCCGCTGCGGCGGTGCGTCCAGACGGTGGAACCGCTGGCCAAGCTGCTGGACCTGCCCGTGGTCGCCGATGCCCGGCTGGCCGAGGGGTCCGAGGTCACGGCGGCCTGGACGCTGCTCGAGGAGGCCGCCGGCGCCACCGGCGACGTCGTGGTGTGCAGCCACGGCGACGTGATCCCGGACCTGGTCCGGCGGCTCCAGGGCCGGGGCATGCAGATCCCCGGCAAGAGCGGGTGTGCCAAGGGGTCGGCCTGGGTGCTCCAGCACTGGGACGGGGAACGCTTCGCCACCGGCCTCTACACCCCGGTCAAGGTCTGAACCCCGCCGGGGCCGTCTCATTCCGTTGACCGCCGTCAACGGTCCATTCCGGTGACCGCCGTCACCGGTCTGCGCTACTCTCCCGGGCAGAGCTCCGGCCATCGGTCGGCCAGCACGGCAGGGAGAGTCCTCATGTCCAACGCCACCCGTTCCACCAACCGCCGGATCGGTGGGGTCATCGCCGTCCTGGCGGGGCTCGCCGTCATCGCCGCGGCCTGCACGCCGCCCGCCGGACCCCCGAGCCGCGACTGGATCGTCCGACCCGTGTCGATCACCGTCCTCGACCAGGAGGACGTCGACGCCGGGGACGAGCCCTACATCATCCAGGTCGGCTTCCGCTCCAAGCTCGGCGTGGCCGACTCGACCCAGGTCAGCGTCGCCTCGCAGTGCCGCTCGGGTGCGCTCCCGGCCGCCGACTCCGGCGGGGTCGGCGACACCGTGCCGGTGCCACCGGGCAGCGCCGACATCCGCTTCGACGACGTCACCAACCTGGACGTCGGCGATCTGGCGCTCAACTTCGCTCCGCTCGAGATCATCGGGACGCTCGGCTTCGTCGTCGAGCGCGACGGCATCTTCGCCACCTGCGCCATCACCGACCTGCTCCAGAACACGCTCACGCCCCTGCTCGGCGACGCACTGGAGTTGCTCATCGCCTCCCAGCCCGTGCCGCCCACCCAGGAGCAGCTGATCGCTCTCATCACCGACAACATCGGTTCGCTGCTCGGTGCCATCGGTGGGCTGATCGCCTCGGTGATCGAGGGGCTCGGGAACCCGGACGACATCATCGGCATCGCCGCCCAGATCCACCTGCCGACCGCCGGTGCGTTCACGGACCTGCTCCAGACCGCCTTCCAGGTGGCCGGCCTGTTCGAGCCGGATCTGGCGCTCGGCGTGCTGCCGCTCGACGACCTGGGCTCGGGCATCAAGATCCGGGTCGGGTCCCTGAGTCCGTCCGCGGTCGACCTGCCGATCGGGATCCCGGGGACGTCCTACGTCTACCGGTCCAGCGTCATCCCGGGCTGAGCTCAGTCCTCGGACCGACCGCTCGCTGACAGGGCGTCGCAGCTCGGCTGCGGCGCCCTCGTCGCGTCCTGGCTCAGCCCGGTGTCCGCTCCTCGATCCCCCACGGCGAGTCGTAGTCCCCGGCGAGCAGGTCGAGGAACGGGCGGGGCGGCAGCGCCTCCGGACCGAGCACACCCGCACCCGACCACACGCCGGCGTCGATCAGTTCGCAGGCCACCACCGGGCCCACGGCGGTCTGCCAGACCACGGCCTGGGCACCGTCCCGACCCATGGTCTCGGCGTTGTCGACCACGTGGTACAGGTACACCTCCCGCTCCCCCGACGGGTGACCGGAGGCGTCCGCGCCCACGCCGGTGACCCAGGTGCCGGCGCAGGTACGACCTTCGATGCGGTCACCGAGCTCCGCCGGGTTGGGGAGGCATGCCGCCACCACGTCCCGGGGTGAGACGCGGGCGTCACGCACCTTGACCGGGTCGGTCGAGTCCAGACCGAGCTGGTGCAGGACCTGCAGGACGTTGATGAACTCGTCGCCGAGGCCGTACTTGAAGGTGACCCGCTCGCAGTCGATCCAGCGCGGCACGAGGAGCACCTCCTCGTGCTCCACGTTGACGCACTCGACGTCACCGATGCCTCCGGGGAAGCGGAAGACCTCGGGCTCCGAGAACGGGGGCGTCGTGAACCAGCCGCGGTCGCGCTCCCAGACCACCGGCGGGTTGAGGCACTCCTCGATCACGGTCCAGATCGAGAACGTCGGGGCGAAGTCGTAGCCGCGGACCGTCATGTCGGCGCCGTCACGGATGCCGACCTCACGGATCGACGTGAACAGCTCGTCGGCCGCGTAGCGGGCGAAGACGTCGGCGATCCCGGGCTCCACCCCCATCCCGCACAGCGCCAGCAGCCCCCGCTCCTCCCACGCGGCCGCCCGCTCGAACTGCAGGTCGCCGAGCTTGACCCCGCACTCGCTGTGGGGCCGTTCCGGGTGCGGCGTCGAGATCGACATGGCCATGTCCATGTAGTGGGCGTCGGCCGCCAGCGCCCCCTCGAAGATCGGCATCACGAAGCGCGGGTCGGCCGCGTTCATCACCAGGTCCGCACCTGCGGCCCGGGCCGCAGCCGTCACCGCCGACGCATCGGATGCGTCCAGGGTCACCGCCGTGTACCGATCGTCGCGGGCCGCCACCCGGGCGGCCCGGGTGGGATCGATGTCGGCGACGACCACCGTCTCGACGAAGGACCGTCGCGACGCGATCGCAGCGAACGCATCGCCCACACCACCAGCTCCGACCATGAGGATCCGCATGGGTCAGACGCTAACCGCCCCCGGGGTTCGGGATCGGGGGTGCGCCGGGCACGGTGGACACCGAGGCGTTCGGCGTGTCCCCGGCCCGCGGCGTGCCGGCGGGTTCGGTCGGCGACGGCCCAGCGGACCCCCGTTCGGCGGCCTCGAGCACCTGCCGCAGCTGCTGGGGCGTCCCGAGGAGGAACGACACGGTGGGCCACGGTCCGGTCTCCAGGGCCCCGAGCGCCGCCCGCGCCGCATCCAGGCGCTGCTCGCCGAGCGCGACCGCGGCCTGCAGCAGCCGGGCGTTCGCATCCGACGGATCGACGAACAGGGCGCGCTCCGCCAGGGCCGAGGCCGCCGCCGGGTCCGGGCGTTCGGGCCCGAGCGCCGCCACGCCCCGGGACACCAGTGCGTCCGTGGACCCCGGGTTGGCGGCGACCACCTCGTCAAGACAGGCGCCGAGCTGGTCGTAGAAGGCCTGGTCGAAGGCCAGGTCCTCGCCCTGGCCGGTGATCACCCGGGTCCAGCACTCCGAGGTGGGCGGATCGAGCAGACCCAGAAACACCTTCAGCTCCAGGAGCTCCTGACGCAGCACCTGCTCGGCGATCGCCGAGGGGTCGTTGCGGTAGAACGCCGCCAGCTCGTCGGCGGCCTCCGTGTAGGCGGCGGTGGCCGCCTCCCGGTCGCCCCGCTGCCGGGCGGCGTCGGCCGCACGGGCCGCCACCACGGCCCGGAACACGTGCACGTCGGGGAAGGACTCGTCGAGCTCGACCACCCGGTCGAACCGTTCGCTCCCCTCCACGACGCGACCGCTGCGCACCAGCGCCCACCCCTGGTAGGTGAGCGCCTCGACGTTGTCGGGCGACTCGGCGAGCAGGTCCTCGTAGCACTCCACACCGGCCTCCGGGTCGGAGAACGCGAGCGGCTGGCAGTTGGCGAGCCGGGCCCGGACGGTGTCGTCGTTGCCCGTCAGCGTGCCCGCACCACGCTGGCCCGACGACCGGGCCACGAGCACACCGGCGCCAAGAGCCAGCAGGAGCACGGCCGCCACCACGAGCGGCCCCTGCCACCGGCGCGGTCCCGCGGCTCCGGATCCCGCGACATCGTCGGGACGGGCATCGGCGGGACGGGCATCGGCGGGACGGGCATCGGTGGCGTCGCCGTCGAGCGCCCGCAGCACTGCGGCGGTCCGGGCGGTGTAGTCGTCGCGCAACGTCTCGAGGTCGTCGTCGTCCAGGTCACCCGCAGCGTGCTCGCGGTCCAGGTCGGCGAGCGAGGCCAGCAGGTGGTCGCGTTCGTCCTCGAGCGCCGCCCGACGGGCGTCGGCCCCGCCGGCGGAACCGTCGTCACCCACGGCGGTCTCCCTCGCCCCGGACGTCGTTGCTGTCCGGATCACCGGCCGTCCCCCGGCGGGCGAGCTCCTCGGCGACCAGCTCGCGGTCCGCATCGTCGGCGCGGGCGCCGACCTCCCGACGCCAGCGGGAGAACAGGGCGACGAGCGCCACCACCGCAGCGGCGAGGCCCACCACGGGGACGATCCAGATGAGCGAACCGAGTCCCGACGACGGCGGGGTCAGGAGCACCTCCTGGCCGTAGCGCTGGGCGAAGAACGCCAGGATCTCGTCGTCGGTCCGCCCCTGGCGCATCTGCGAGTCGATCTCCTCCCGGAACTGCACGGCGAGCGGCGCCTGCGATGCGGCCACCGACTCCCCCACGCACTGGAGGCACTTCAACTGGATCTCGAGCGCGAAGGCACGCTCGTCGCTCACACCGCGGCTGGGGGTCGTGTCGATCGAGGCCAGCAGAACACCGAGAACGACCAGGCCCATGGCCATCCAGGCCCACCACCGCTGCCGCCACGGATGCCGGGGCGCCGGCGCCCGGCCGCTCACGAGGTGCGGCCGTCGACCACGGCCTGGAGCTCATCGGCGGTGACGCCACCGTCGAGCTTGGCCACCACGGTGCCGTTCGGGTCGATCACGTACGACTCCGGCAGCTTGACCACGCCGTAGTCGAGGGAGGCCGACTGGGTGTCACCGGTCAGGACGGGCCAGTCGCCACCGTTGGCGGCGAAGAACTCGCCGACCCGCTCGTCGGTGTCGTCGAACGCCACGCTGACCACCTCGGCCCGACCCTCGTTCGCCTCGGCGAACCGGATCAGCTCGGGGTGCTCGGTCACACAGGGAGGGCACCAGGTCGCGAAGAAGTTCACGACCACCCACTCCCCGCGCAGGTCGTCCAGGTCGAACGGCTCGCCGTCCAACGTCGTGCCCGTGAGCGCCGGGGCGAGCCCACCGACCGCGGCGCTGCCCGCCGGACCGGCATCGGACGGCGAACGGGTCGCCAGCAACAGCACGAACGCCGCGGCCAGCACGGCCACGGTACCGACCAGGATCGCGGTCCGGCGACTCATCCGACCGCCTCGGCACCCTGCCGATCGCCACCCTCGGTCCCGCGCCGGGCGCCTCCCGAGGTGACCCCGGCCGAGGTCGGCGCGGTCGGGTCCCGACGACGGCCCGGGAACAGCGAGAGCACGGTGCCGACGACCATCACGATGCCGCCGACCCAGAGCCAGACGACGAGCGGCTGCACGATCACCCGGATCGTCACCTCGCCCGTGACCGGATCGGGACTCGAGCTGACCGACAGGTAGACGTCCTCGGTCGGCCCGACCCGCACCGACGGCGTCCCGATCGTCATGCCACCCATGCGGTACCGGTTCAGGCGGGGCTCGTAGACCCGGCCGCCGTCGACCCGCACCTGCGAGATGACCTCCACCCGGTTGTCCCGCTCGACGGTCCGGGACCCCAGGTAGGTGACCTCGTGCCCGGCGACGGTGCTGGAGGCCCCCGGGGCGAGGGTCACCTCGGCCTGGCGGATGTAGCTGGTCGAGGCCGCGAAGGCGACGGCGACCAGGATCGTGCCCAGGTGGACGACCATGCCGCCGTTGGCCCGACCCACGAACCCACGCCACCCCTGTCGGCGGGCCGCCAGCGCCAGTTGCCGGATCGCCGATCCGGCGGCGAACCCGGCCAGGCCGAAGGCCAGGAGCACCGTCGGGCCCGTGGCGCCCACGACCAGCGCCAGCACCAGGCACGCGACGCCACCCCAGGCCGGCCACCACAACCGGTCCCGGAGCACCTCGCCGGTGCCCTTGCGCCACGGCAGCACGGGGGCGACGGCCATGAGGGTCAGCAGCGCGAACCCGATCGGCATGGTCATCCGGCTGAAGAACGGCACGCCGACCGACAGCCGTTCGCCGTTCAGCGCCTCGATGATGAGCGGGAAGACCGTCCCGAGCAGCACCACGAACGCGAACGCCGCGAACAGCACGTTGTTCGCCAGGAACGCGCCCTCCCGGGACACCGGCGAGTCGATCCGGCCCGGGGACCGGAGCTGGTCACCCCGCCAGCCGATCAGCCCCACCGACACGGCCACCACCACGGCGAAGAACCCCAGGAGGATCGGCCCGACGGTCCCGCTCGAGAACGCGTGCACGGACTCGACCACGCCCGAGCGGGTCAGGAACGTCCCCAGGATCGTGAGCGCGAAGGTGGCGCAGAGCAGCGACAGGTTCCAGACCCGGAGCATCCCCCGGCGCTCCTGGACCATGACCGAGTGCAGGTAGGCCGTCCCCGTCAGCCACGGGAGGAAGCTCGCGTTCTCGACCGGGTCCCACTTCCAGTAGCCGCCCCAGCCGAGCACCTCGTAGCTCCACCAGGCCCCGAGGACGATCCCGGCGGTCAGGAAGCCCCAGGCCACCAGGGTCCAGCGGCGGGTCTCCACGAGCCAGCCCTCGCCGACCCGGCCGGTCACCAGCGCCGCCACCGCGAACGCGAACGGCACGGTGAACCCGACGTAGCCCAGGTAGAGCATGGGCGGGTGGACGGCCATGAGGATGTGGTTCTGCAGGAGGGGGTTGGGTCCCGGACCGTCGTAGCCGGGCGGGGGCACCACGCCACGGAACGGGTTGGCGGCGGTCAGCATGAGACCGAAGAAGAACACCCCGACGGCGAACATCGTCACGAGCGCCCAGGCCACGAGCGGGTCCTCGAGGCGACCCCGGAACCGCCATGCGACCGTGGCGATGTAGCCCGCCAGGATCAGCCCCCACAGCAGGATGGACCCCTCGAGCGCCGACCACATGGTCGCGATGTTGAACAGCAGCGGCGTCGTCGACGAGCCGTGGTCGAACACGAACTCGACGCTGAAGTCACGGGTGATCAGGGCCCGCTGCATGGCGAACGTGGAGAGCACGGCGCCGAACAGGACCACCAACGAGTAGGCCAGCCCCAGCTTGAGCAGGTGCGGACGACCACGGCGCAGACCGTTCAGCAGCACGCCGATGCCGATGACGCAGCCGCCGAGACCGACCAGCAGTCCGGCCAGGCCGAGCGCCCGGTTCACCCGGCCGCGCCCTGCTGCGCGTCCTGTTCGGCCTGCTGGATGCGCTCGGGGTTCGCCTCGTCGTACTCGTTGTCGTGACGGATGAGGATCTCGTCGCTCGCGAACCGCTCGCCGACGAACTGCCCCTCGAGCACCACCGGGATCTCCGGGCCGAAGAGCTCGGGCGGATCACCGACGTGGTCCACCGGGACCTCGGCGCCGCCGTACCGGACGACGAAGCTCACCCCGTCGTCGGTCGTCTCGACCGACCCCGGGACGACGTTGCCCTGCATGCGGAACCGGTCACCGGCCAGGTCGTCGCGGCGCTCGACGGCCTCGTCGACGTTGTAGAAGAAGGTCGACGCCGACTGCAGCCCGTTGAACAGCACGACCCCGAGGGCGATCACGACCAGCACCACGGCGCCGACCGCCAGGACCGCACGGGGCGACCGGCCGGACCGGGCGTCCTCGGCGTGCCGTGCGGTCCGCGGCGACAGGTCGAGCGGCGGCGCCCCACCCAGTTCCTCGGCGTCCGGGGACTCCGGGTCGTCGGACACGGGGGGCGGGTTCACATCCACCGACGGTCCTGTTCGGCCACGACCTCGGAGGCCCGCCGGCCCCGCCGGATGATCCACGCTGCGTAGGCGGCCACGGACCCGAACGTACCGAGCCAGGCCGCCACGATGTACGCGGTCTCGTTCACGATGCGCTCCCCTCGGCCCGCCGCTCGGCGATGGCCTCGTCCAGGCTCCGCTCCTGAGCCCGCTCGGTCAGCCAGGCCAGTCGGAACCGGTGGATCAGCAGCCAGGCGAAGAGCACCAGGAACACCGTCAGGCCCAGGTAGGCGGTGAACAACTGGGTGCCCTGCATCTCGGGGTCCACGGTCCCGAAGATCGTCTTCTCCTGGTGCAGGCCCCGCCACCAGTCGACCGCCTTGTGCGTGATCGGGATGTTGACCACGGCCAGGATGCCGATCACGGCGCTCACCGTGCCCCGGGTCCTCGCCGAGGTCGGGATCCGGCGGACGGCCAGGTAACCCAGGTAGGTGAGGAACAGGACGGTCGTGGTCGTGAGCCGGGGCTCCCAGCGCCAGAACACCCCCCAGGTGATCCGGCCCCACAACATGCCGTTGAAGATCGTCAGGGCGAAGAACAGCACCCCGATCTCGGCCGAGCTGGCGGCGAGCAGGTCCCAGAACTCGCTGCGCTTCCAGAGGTAGGCGATTGAACCGACCGCCGTGATGATGAACGCCACGTAGGCCGCCGAGACGGTCGGCACGTGCATGTAGAGGATGCGGATCGTCTCGCCGAGCTGGGCATCGGGCGGGGTGATCCAGAGTCCGAACACGACGAGGGCGGCGATCCCCACGAGCGAGGTCCACCCGAGCACCCGGGTGGCCCGCGACGAGGTCGAGCCCGGCGCCGTGGAACGGCCGGGAGCGTCGGCCCCGGACGGGCTGAGCGTTCCGTCGATCGTCACATGTCCTCCATCAGCGGGCGGAACAGGAGTGCTCCGAGACTCAGGTACACCACTGCAAAGATGCCCAACATTGCTGCCCACGGCCAGCCGGGGCCAGCCGAGCGGCCCAGGGCCACGTCGAAGGCCGCGGTCGCCCCGATCAGGACGGGCGCCAGCAGGGGCAACAGGAGCAGCGGCAGGAGCGTCTCGGCCCCCCGGAGCCGGAGGCCCACCACCCCGTAGGTGGCCCCCGCCCCGGCGATCCCCAACGTGGCGAGCACCACGGTGCCCATCAGGAGCACCCAGCCCCGGAGCGTCGTGTCGTAGAGCACGGCCACCGCCACGAGGAGCACGGCCTCGAGCACGAGCAGCTGCGCGGCGATGGCCGCCACCTTGCCGAGGTAGATCGAGGCCGGCGACAACCCGGACAGCCGCAGGGCGTCCAGCACCCCGTCCTCGCCCTCGACCGAGAAGCTGCGCTGCACCACGAGCACCCCGGCGAACAACACGACCATCCAGAACAGCCCGCCGGTCGCCCGCTGGAGCACCCCCCGGTCCGGGTCGAGGGCGAACGCGAACAACAGGACGCACAACAGCGCGAACGGGAGAACTTGGCCCAGGCCGACCCGGCTGCGCCACTCGAGGCGCAGGTCCTTGCCCGCCACGAGCGCGGCGTCGCGGATCACGGAGCCCCCTCGGTGCCGACCACCACGGCACCACCGGCGATCGTGACGACCCGGTGGGCGACGGACTCGGCCCGGTCCAGCTCGTGCGACGCGAACAGCACCGTGGCCCCCGCCGCCGACGCCTCGGCGATCAGCTCGTCGACGACGTCCCGGCCGCCGGCATCGAGCCCGGCATGGGGTTCGTCCAACAACCAGAGCTCCGGTCGGCGGGCCACCATCGCCGCGAAGCTGACCCGCCGGCGCTGTCCGGTGGACAGCGACCGCACGGCGATCCCGTGCAGCCGGTCCGGGACACCCAGCCGCTCGAGCGCTGCGCTCCCGTCGGCGGACGAGGCCCCCGCCGCCCGGGCCCAGAACCGGACGTTCTCGCGAACCGACAGCTCGCCGTAGAGCTGGGTGGCGTGACCGAGGAGCCCGACGCGCCGGCGGACCGCGGCCGGCCGGGCGACCAGGTCCACCCCGAGCACCCGCGCGGTCCCGGAGGTCACGGGGAGCAGCCCGGCGCAGGTGCGCAGCAGCGGCGTCTTGCCGGCGCCGTTGGCACCCCGGACCAGGACCACCTCGCCGGCAGCGACGTCCAGGTCGGCCCCGGCCAGCGCCGGGAATCGGTCCACGAGGGCGACGGCGCCTCGGAGGTGGACGACGGGATCGGGGGCCATGGTGCGCACGCTCGGTCGGCGGGGCGGCATCGCCCGAACCGAGCGGGCCCAACCTACCGGCTGCCCCCGACCGGGGACCATGCCGGGGTGCCGGCGGGGCCCCAGCGAACCGCCACCGCCGGAACCGGCGGGGCCCCAGCGAACCGCCACCGCCGGAACCGGCGGGGCCCCAGCGCACCGCCA
>SXMI01000259.1 GCA_005777415.1 Actinomycetota bacterium
ACTTCGAGAAGATGCTCTACGACAACGCGCTGCTGATCCGGCTGCTCACCCACACCTGGCAGGTCACCGGCGCCGAACGCCACCTCCAGACCCTGACCGAGACCGTCGAGTACGTGCTCGGCGACCTCTCGCACCCCGACGGCGGCCGCTACTCCGCCGAGGACGCGGACAGCCTGCCCGAGCACGGCGCCGATCACGCCGAGGAGGGGGCCTTCTACGTCTGGTCACCCGAGCAGGTGGCCACCGTCCTGGACGCCGCCGGGCTCGGTGAGCACACCGAGGCGGTCTGCGCCCACTACGACCTGACCCCGGCGGGCACCTTCGAGGGGACGTCCATCCCCAACCGGATCCGTCACCGCGGTGACCTGGTCCGACCCCCGCAGGTCGAGGACGCCCGGCAGGCGCTGCTCGCGGCGAGGGGCTCCCGCCCTCGGCCCGGGCTGGACGACAAGGTCCTGACGGAGTGGAACGCGTTGTTCGTCGCCGCGCTGGCCGAGGCGGCGGCCGCCACCGGGCGCGCCGACTGGCTGGAGCAGGCCGAGCGCACCGCCGAGTTCCTGCTGGCTCGTCTCCGGCGTGAGGACGGCCGCTGGCTCCGCTCCTGGCAGGCGGGCGGACCCGACGGCTCGGGCCGGGCCCAGCACCTGGCGTACGCCGCCGACCACGGTGCCCTGCTCGACGCGTTCGTGTGCCTGTACGAGGCGACCGGCCGGCTGCGGTGGCTGGACGAGGCCACCCGGGTCGCCGACCAGCTCGCCGAGAGGTTCTGGGACATTGACGGCGGGGTCTTCACCACCGGTGACGACGCCGAGGCGCTCCTCACCCGGCCGAGGGAACTGGCCGACGGGGCCACGCCCTCCGGTGCCAGCCTGGCGGCAGTCGGGTTCCTCCGGCTCGAGGCACTCACGGGCGAGACGCGCTTCGGCGAGCTGGCCCGGACGCTGCTGCGCAACCTCGGTCCGCTCGCCGCCCGTCACCCGCTCGGCTTCGGGCTGCTGTTGTGGGCCGTCGAGCTGCAGGCGGTCGGGATCACCGAGGTCGTCGTCACCGGCGAGCGACCCGACCTGGCCGACGCCGTCCGGCGTCGGTTCCTCCCGGGCGTGGTGCTCGCCGCCGGCGAACGTGGCGACGGACCGCTCTGGGAGGGCCGCGACGAGACCGGCGCCGACGGCCGCGCCTATGTGTGTCGAGGCCACACCTGCCTGGCGCCGGTCGAGGACGTCGACGCCCTCCTGGCGGCCCTCGGCCGCTGACCCGGTTCGCCGTGCCGGCGCGCTAGCTCCGCGCCTCGACGGCCGGAGCGTGGTCGGGCACCTCGATGAACGGGGCGTCCTCCACGTCGAGCATGCCCTTCGACACCCAGTTGCGCCGGTCCGCCCAGATCACGAGCGGCGGCAGGACGACCAGGGCCGCCAGCAGGGCGATGGCGACCTTGATGGCCACGAACAGGCCGAAGTTCCGCAGCAGCGGGAGCGAGGACGACGCGATGACGGCCACGCCGGCGATCGCCGTCATCGCCGAGACGATGAAGGCGCGGCCGGTTCGGGCGGCGGTCACGTCGATCGCAGCCTTGGGTTCCAGCCCGCGACGCCGCTCCTCGAGGTAGCGCAACAGGATCAACGAGGTGAACTCCGTGCAGGTGGCGACCACCAGCGGGCCGCCGACGGCGGTCATGGGGCTCAGCTCGATGCCGAGCGCCCAGATGGCGATGGTGGCCACGCCCGAGGAGACGAGCACCGGCACCATCGACAGCAGCGCCCGGGTCAGCGACCGGAGCCGGATCAGCAGGAACAGGAACACCAGGCCGACGGCCACCCAGGTGAGCTCGACCAGGTTGGCCTCCAGGTTGGCGAGCAACCCGGTCCCCACGACCGCCAGGCCGGAGGGGACCACCGTCGTCCCGGCCGGCGGATCTGCATCGGCCCGGATGCCGTCGACCACGGCGGCCCGTTCCTCGAGGGGACCCGGCTTGGTCAGGTAGATGACGTTGAGCGCCGTGGCGTCGGCGGTCACGGTCGAGGACTGCACGTCCGGCGGCGCGACCTCCCAGGCCGCCTCGACGGTCGCCGCCTCGGGTGCGACGGGCGCGGCCCCGGGGATGTCGGTCAGGTCCGAGATGGTCGCCACGATGCTGGTCGCACCGTTGAGCACCTCCGGGTGGGCCGCCAGCTCCTCGCGGGTGAAGCGGTCGACGTAGTCGACCACCGGCTGGGTGAAGAGCGACTGGCCGTCGGTGGAGCGGACGAACACACCCAGTTCGGCGTCGCCGCCCACCTGGTCGGACACCGATCGCAGGTCCCGGATGACCCGGTTGTCCTGACTGACCCAGTTCGTCGGGTCCGTCTCCAGCTTGATGCTTGGCTCGACGACGCTGCCCACGACGAAGACCACCACCGACAGGACCGCCAGCGGGATCGCCGCCGCGGCCGGCAGGCTCCCCAGCCAGACCACGAGCCGACCGAGCCGGCCCTCGCTGAAGTTCCGGCCGCGGGTCGGGCTCCGGTACTCCCGGATCCCCAACGCTGCGAGCGGGTTGATGATCGACGAGACGCAGATGGCGATGATGCCCACGGTGAGCAGCCAGCCGAAGTCGCGCACCATCGGCACGGCGGACAGCTGGATGGCGGCGAAGGCGAACACGGCGTCGAAGGTGACGACGAGCAGGGCCGGGCCCAGACCCCGGGCCGCCTCCTGGATCGGGTGGGGCGAGTGGTCGACGACCACCTCCTCCTCGATCCTCGAGTGCATCTGGATCGCGTAGTCGATCCCGATGCCCAACATGACCGGCAGCCCGGCGATGGTGACCAGCGTCAGCGGGATGCCGAGGTAGCCGGCCAGGCCGAACGCCCAGATCACGCCGATCAGCACCACGAGCAGCGGCAGCAGCCGCCACCGGACGTTGAAGAACAACAACAGGATGACAGCCATGACCGCCACGGCGATGCCGCCCAGGGTGAGCATGCCGCCCTGGAGGTAGTCATTGATGTCCAACAACAACAGCGACGCGCCGGTGGTCACGACCTGCGGATCGCCCGGCAGGCGGAGTCCCCCGACGACGTCGACGACACCGTTGGCAGCGTCGCCCTCCTCGGCGATCGACAGGTTGCCGCCCAGACGGGTGATCATCAGGGCGTGGCGGTCGTCGGGGAAGAACGTCCGCAGGGCCTTCCTGATCCCACCCTCGTTGTCGTACAGCAGGAAGCGGGCCCACTCCGGGTTGGCGAGGACCTGCTGGTCGGGCGGGATCGCCAGCAACCGGCCGGCCGTCACCCCGATGTCGGCGCCCCGGGCCTCGGCACTCGCCGTGTCACCGGCGGCCTCGGCCGCCGCCTGCGCCTCGGCCAGCGCCTTGGTGGCGATGGCGTCGAAGACCGTCCCCCCGGCCGGCGCCTGGATGAGGGAGTTCGAGAACTCGAGCGCCGTCAGCGGCGAGATGACCCCGTCCACGTTCGGGATGCCGCGGACCTGTGCCGCAGTCGCCTCCATGGCGGCGATCCCCTCGGGCGTGAACAGCGAGTCGACCGTCGTGCCCTCCGGCACCTCGATCGCCGTCAGGAGCGCCTGCCCCCCGAACAGCTCCTGGTACTGCAGGTTGTCCTGGGCGACCTGGTCGTCGGAGTTCAGGTAGCTGTCCTGGCCGGTGGCGAACTCGAGCCGGGTGATCCCGAGTCCCAGGACGATGGTGAAGATCAGCCCGATCACACCCACCAGGCCGGCGCGGCGGCCCAGGTTGACCGCCATCCACGACCAGAACCGTTGACTGCGAGCTCGCACCGGACCCTCCATCGATCTCGACGCCGTCACCTCGGCGACCGGGCACCCGACCCACGGGTGCTGACGCGCGCAACCTAGCGGTCAGGCCGACGTCGTCGCGTGTTCACCAGCTTCCGCGGTGAACGAACCCCGGACCGCCGGGCCGGCCGGTCCGGGCCGACCGGGCCGGATTCCGACCACCCGGGGCGGGCCAGCCCAGCGCGACGGTCCCCACCGAACGGCAACCGTCGGGCACGCCGAACTCGGCGGCGACCGCCGGCTCGTGGTCGAACTGCCCGAAGAACAGGGCGCCGAGTCCCACCGCCTCGGCGGCGAGGAGCATCCCCATCACGGCCGCTCCCCCGTCCACGAACCAGTAGGGCACGGGCCAGTCGGCGGGCGCATGCCCCAACCCGGTCGACGCCTTGTCGTCGGCGGCATACCGCTGCACGTAGGCCTGCGGGTCCACGACCACCAGGACGAGCACGGGGGCCCGGAGCAGCCCGGGCCAGCGGAACGTCGAGCGACGGGACCCCGGCAGGGTCACGGCCCAGTAGCGGGCCACGTCCGGACCCTGCAGCGCGACGAGGTGCAGTCCGTGGGTGTTCCCGGCCCGGGGGCCAGCGAACGCCGCGCCCAGGACCGGATCGAGGACCTCGGGGATGACGGGACGGCCGGTGAAGTCCCGGCACATCCGCCGGGACGCCAGTACTCGGCCGACGGCCGGCGCAGCGTCGCCGCCAGCCGGGGTGCTCACCCGTACTTCAGCAGGTCCTCGGCCATGGCCCACCCGCACATGATCAGGTGGTCACCGCGGGCCGTGTCGAGGTGGCCGAACTGGCCGACGACGTCACCGTCGAGGGCGCCGGGCTTCAACGACTCGTGGTCCAGCACCATCGGCAGCGAGCCGTCACCGGTGACGGTGAAGGCCTGGTCGTCGTAGGCGGAGGTCGGGACCTCGTAGCGCTTCGCCAGGCGCTTGCCCCACGCCCGCTCCTCGCCCGAGGCCTTGTGGCCGGGCCGGGGGACGATGTCGACCACGAGCCGGAATGCCTCGGTGGCGTCCGGCGTACCGAACCGGGCGCCGACCAGCACGTCCTCGTCCGGGAACGCCATCAGGGCCCGGCGGAAGTTCTCGGCCATGATCGACTTCAGGATCGCATCACGACGGGACGACCGCTTCACGACGGCCAGGGCGAACACGATCGACGGGGTCCCGCCCAGTCGGACCAGCGACGACACGGAGAACCCGCGGAGGTGGTTGCCCTCACGTACCCGGGTCACCAGGACCCAGTCGGGGTTGTCCCGGAGCTTGGACAGGGTGCCCACCTCGTGGGCCCAGCCGGCCTCGGCGCACAGGTCGGCGAGCTCGGCGAGCTCGGCATCCCCCAGCGCCACGCTGTCCATCGTCGTCACCTCAAGGGCCATGCGTGCACTCCTCGATTCCTCGTCAGCAGCGGCGTTCGGCGCCGGAACGACCGCCTCTAGTCCAGCGTGTTCGCCGCACCGCCGCAACTCAGGCGCGGCCACGTCTCAGACAGTGACCGAGGCGTGGCCCAGGAGCGCTCGCAACTCGCCCACGAGACCACTCTGCGTGCTCACCAGGAAGTCGTCCCCCAGCCGGACGACGTCACGGTCGTCGAGCAGGATCAGCACCTCGGACTCCCCGGGGAAGTCGCTGAAGAGGGACCGGAGCCGGCCCAACGTGGCGTCGTCCAGACGGGACGAGTTGAGCTGCAACCGGAGCGGCGGCGAGGCGTCCACCACCGGCTCGAAGACCGACACCTCCAGCGGGATCAGCTTGGGGGTGTCGTCCCGCCGGTCGATCCGCCCGCTGGTGATCACGATCACGTCGTCGTCGAGGAGGTGACCGACCTCGGCCATCATCTTCGGGAAGACCATCACCTCGATGCTGCTGCGCAGGTCCTCGAGCGTGAACGTCGCCATGAGCTCGCCCCGCTTGGTCCACCGCTTCGACAGGTTCGTGACCACACCACCGATGGTGCGGCGGTCCCCGTCGGTGGCCTCCTCCAGGTCGGCGATGCCGCAGTCCGTCCGCTTGGCGAGCGCCTGCTCGGCCCCCAG
Organism: Actinomycetota bacterium; assembly: GCA_005777415.1. Lineage (GTDB taxonomy): Bacteria > Actinomycetota > Acidimicrobiia > Acidimicrobiales > Microtrichaceae > SXMI01. The sequence continues at coordinate 5,839 of SXMI01000259.1, forward strand.
CAGCGGGTGGTCGGAGACGTACAG
>SXMI01000260.1 GCA_005777415.1 Actinomycetota bacterium
CCGCTCGGCCCGCAACCCGGCCCGCCGCTCGGCCCGCAACCCGGCCCGCCGCTCGGCCCGCCGCTGCGCAGCGAGCGGATCCGACTCACCGCCGACGGCCAGGTCGCGCTGCTCGGCGGTCGGGGCGAGCGGGCGCTGCGCATCGATCAACTCGCGGACGGCCGGCTCGCAGTGACGCTCGAGGAGTCGCTGCACGGCGGCCTAATGACCCGGGGTCCGGGACCAGCGTCGGGTTCACACCTCGACGCCACGGGTGGCGGGGCTCGTCGCCGCGAGTGGGCGGTCGACCCCGAGGAGCTCCCCACCCTGATCGCCGCGCTGGGACTGGAGTCGAGCCCCCTCGGCGTCGTACCGCAGGCGGTCGACTCGGTCGCCGACCTGACCGATGCGGCGCTGGGTCTGGTCGGGATCCGGACCGACCTCGATCGCTGGAGCGCCCTTCCCGTCCTGCCTCCGACCGATGCGGTGGAGCACCTGGCGATCGTCGGGACCGCCGGTGCGGTGGGTCTGGGACCGCTCCGAGCGGGGAGCGCCGGCAGCGTGGCCGTCGGCCGGCGCAGCGATCCGACCGGTGACCGGACCGTGATCGAGTGGTCCGAGTCCATCACCGGCCGGGTCCGGGCCCCGTGGTCCGTCTCGCTGGCGCGGACCCTGGGGATCGAGTGGGAACCACGGGCCGACGCCACGGTCGAGGGGCGCATCGAACTCCCCGACCGGCTGCCTGCGACCGCCGGCCCACGCTCGGCGCAGATCCAGATCACCTCGACGATCGGTTCCGAGCGCACGGTGATCGATGCCGTCGTCGAGGTCGACGACTCCAACCCGCACCCGTCGCCACTTCCGGCGGCTGCGGCGGCCCTGGCGAGCGGCGACACCCGGGCAGCAGCCGAGGCGCTGACCGGCACCACGCTGGCCGGGTCGACTGACTGGCGGATCACCGGCTACCGGGTGGAGGAGCACCGCGCTGCGGTCCCGGCCTCGGTCGGCATCGCCGGCATCACCCCAGCCGGATCGTGGGAGCGCTCGATCCGTCGCTGAACCCGGGCTTCCGGGGCCGGGTGATCGACCTCAACCGAGGAGCACCTCGACCTCAACCGAAAAGCACCTCGACCTCAGCCGAGGAGCACCTCGGTGGCCGTCGCCAGTCGGTCGATCAGCCCGGATGCCGGCTCGATCCCGGTGATCCAGCTCACGAGCGAGGCCAGCCAGACGTCGGTGAGCAGGTCGATCCGGATCGTCCGGTCCGGCCCCGGTGGCTCACCGATGGCGTCGGTCACGATCCGGCGCATGGCATCGCGCACGGCTCCCACCGCCGGGGCGACCTGGGCGCCGCCGGTCACGAGGGCCCGGATCATGGCCACCGTCACCTGGGGTTCGCGCTGCAGGGCCCGATCGGCCCGGCCCAGGACGTCGACGACCCGGGCCACCGGATCGTCGCCCCGCGGCGGCCGTACCGCCAGCCGCTCGGCCAGACCCTCCACCTGTTCGAGCATCACCGACACGAGCAGGTACTCCTTGGACGGGAAGTACCGGTACAGCGTCCCCAGGGCCACCCCCGACCGGGACGCCACCTCGCGCATCTGGACCCCGTCCCAACCGCCCCCGGCGGCCAGGACGGTCGTCTCCAGGATGATCCGCTGGCGGCGCTCGCGCTGGGAGCTGTTCAGTTGGGCGTGGCCACCCGCGGACGGCGAACTCACTGCCCCGCTCCACCGAGGATTCCAGCGAGGTCTGCCGCCGGGTCGGCAGCAGCGAGGTCCACGACGCCGGCGATCAGCCCGTCGGCCACCGCCGCTCCGAGGAGTCCGGCCACCGGCCCGGGCAGTTCGCCACCACCGGCGGTCACCAGCACCACCGTCGCCGCCGGGTCGAGCGCCCGACAGGTCGCCGCCGTCCCGAGCGCCCGCAGCAGGGTGTCGACCCGCCGCAGGCCGGGTCGGGTCGCGGAGAAGGCGCCGCAGACGAGGAACCGACGCCGCCGACCCTCGGCGTCCGTCGTCTCCAGGTCCACCGTGAGTCCGTGGCCGACTGCGGCATCCGTCACGAGCTCATCGGCCGGGAGCACGTCGCGGACCAGCATCTGGGCGCACTCCCGGGCCGAGCAGCCGCGGGCGCGGGCGTCCTCGAGGTCGACCGGGTCGCCCGTGCGGTCCAGCGCCACGCCGTCCGGCGGGGCGTCGGCACCCGACTCGGCGCGTATCCCGTCGAGACGCTCCTCGGCCGCCGCTGCGTAGTCGGCATCGGTGTCGTAGCCGACGTAGTGACGACCGGTGCGCAGCGCCGCCACGGCGGTGCTGCCCGAGCCGACGAACGGGTCCAGGACCAGATCGCCCCGGTAGGTGTAGAGCTGGATCAGCCGCTCGGGCAGTGCGACCGGGAACGGCGCCGGGTGACCGACACGGGTCGCTGACTCGGCGGGAAGCTCCCAGACGTCGAGCGTTGCGTCCATGAACTCATCGCGCTCCAGCGTGGACGCCCAGGGGAGCCCCTCCCGACGACGCTGCGCCGCCGTCCGTGACCGGTCGAAGCGCCCCTTCGAGGCCACGACCACCCGCTCGGTGGTGTCCCGCAACACCGGGTTCCCCGGTCGCTGGAACGAGCCCCAGGCGCACGAACCCGCCGACCCCCGCTGCTTCAGCCAGACGATCTCGCCGCGGAGCAGGAGTCGCAGACGATCCTGGAGGATCCCCGTCACGTCGGCCGCCAGCGACCGGAACGGACGGCGACCGAGGTTGGCGACGTTGACCGCGATCCGCCCGCCCGGCTCCAGCGTCCGCACGCACTCGGCGAACACATCGGTCAGCATCTCCAGGTACTCCAGGTACGACGCCGGGACGTGGCCCTCTCCCAGTTCGGTCTCGTAGTCCTTGCCCGCGAAGTACGGCGGCGAGGTGACGACGAGCGCCACGGAGCCGTCGGGGACCAGGCGCATGTCGCGGGCGTCGCCACAGACGATCCGGTCGATCGACCGCGACACCTCGGGCCCGGCCGGGAGCGCGTCCTCGTCGATCTCCGGCGCCGAGAACCGGGAGTAGAACTCCGAGGCGTCGTGGGACTCCCGGCGTGACACGCCGAACGACGATGTGGAGGTGGACCGCCGGCCCGAGGCCGGGCGACCCGAGGCCGGACGGGTCGATGCACCGACCGGGGCGGATCCGGACGAGGGGGCATCCCCGGGCGCGTCCCGACCCTCCGCACTGCGAGGCATGGGTCGATCCTACGGGCCGGACCGGAGCGGTTCCGTGATGCCCGGCGGCCCGTGACCGCTTCCCGCCGGCCGCGGGCGGTGGGTCAGTAGCGGAGGCCCGGTGCCCGGGTGCCGAACACGTCGGTGGCCAACTGGGTGCCGAGCTTCGTGGCGTCCCAGCGCGACCCCTTGTTGTTGATGGTGGGACCGTCGGCCCAACCGCGCATGAGGATGATGTTCTCGCCGACGGCCCGGATGATCTGCCCGGTCACGTGGTCGGCCTCGTCGGATGCGAGCCAGGCCACCAGCGGCGAGGACACCGACGGGTCCATCGGGTTCCACTCGTCGTCGGGGATCTCGTCGGGCTCGATCACGGCCGGGGCGTTCGGCATCGTGGCGGTGATGCGCGTCGCCGCCGCCGGGCCGACCGCGTTCACCGTCACGCCGGCCTTGTAGAGCTCCAGGCTGAGCGTCTGGGTCAGGCTGGCGATCGCCGCCTTGGCCGGGGCGTAGTTGGACTGGCCGAAGTTGCCCGTCAGGCCGGCACCCGAGACCGTGTTGATGATGCGCCCGTTGACGGGCGCACCGGTCTCCTTGTTGAGCGCACGCCAGTGGACCGCGGCGTGCTTGCACGGCAGCCACGTCCCACGCAGGTGGACCCGGACGACGGCGTCGAAGTCGTCGACGGACATGTTGAAGA
>SXMI01000261.1 GCA_005777415.1 Actinomycetota bacterium
ATCCATGTAGCTCGCACCACAAAGCCGGGGGGTGGGGTCGGTCGAGCTGGGGGGTGGGGCGGGGGTGGGGGAGTGTCAGGGGGAGCCGGCACCGGGGACGGCGACGGTGGCCACCTCGATGCGTGCGGTCCGATCGGCGGTGCACGCCTCGGCCTCGGAGGTCTCCGCCGTGCACACGAACAGCGTGGTCCCGTCGTCACCACCGAGGTTGCAGGCGAAGGACCGCTGGGACGTGGCGACCCGGTCGGTGATCTCGCCGCCCTCGAGGACCCGGACGCACTCGGCGCCCAGGGCGTTGGCCACCCACACGGCCCCCTCGGCGTCCAGGCAGATCCCGTCGGGAGGGATGAGCTCCGTCGACAGGTCGGCCCAGAGTCGCCGGTTGAGGAGCCGACCGTCGTCGCCCACGTCGAACGCGGTGAGGCGCAGGCCGAGCGTCTCGGCGACGATGAGCGTGCGACCGTCCGGGGTCACGACCGTTCCGTTGGGGAAGCGGATCTCGTCGGCGGCGACCTCCACCGTGCCGTCGGGGTGGACGAGCATCACGTGCGCCATCGTGGGTGCGTCGGGTGACATGAGCGCGTCCGCTCCGTGCTCGGCGACGTAGGCGTCGAGGTCGAGACCGAAGTGGCCGACGTAGGCCCGCCCGGTCCGGTCGACGAGCATGTCGTTGCACCAGTAGGTGGCGATGTGCGACAGGTCGGCGTGGAGCACGAGCGACCCGTCGGGCTCCAGACGTCGCACCTGTCGGGAGGTCATGGCCACCACCAGCAGCCGACCGTCGGGCAGCCACCCGAGCCCGGACGGCTGGTCGTCGAGTTCGAGCTCGACCCGGTCGTCACCGTCGGGACCCACGGAGTGGACCGCGTGCCCGTAGAAGTCGGAGTACCAGAGCCGGCCGTTCCGCCAGCGCGGATCCTCGGTGAAGTGGCGGTCGTCGACGAGCACGGTGGTCTGCATGTCGACCACTCTGGCAGAGCGCAGTGCCGGGCGTCGTCCGGAAGCGGACCCTCAGCGCCGGTCGGCGAAGAAGGAGCGGAGGAGCGTTGCTGACTCGTCGGCCAGCACCCCGGTGCGGACCGGGAACTCGTGGTTCAACCGTGGATCCTGACCCAGGTGGTAGTGGGTGCCGAGCGATCCGGCGTCGGTGTTGACCGCTCCCTGGACGACGCCGCCGATCCGTGCCGCCCACGCGGCTCCGGCGCACATGGGACAGGGCTCCAGGGTGACGACGAGCAGGCAGTCCTCGAGTCGCCAACTCCCGAGATGGTGTGCGGCGTCACGCAACGCCAACACCTCGGCGTGCGCCGTCGGGTCGCTCGATGACTCGCGCTCGTTGTGACGGGACGAGACGATGCGCGGACCAGCCGGGTCGCCCAGGTGGACCACGACGGCGCCGATCGGCACCTCGCCGACCATGCCCGCCGCGGTCGCCTCGGCGAGCGCGGCGTGCATCCACGTCTCATGGCGGTCGTCCGGCTCCAGGGCGTGCGGCACCCTGCGACCGTAGCGGTCGACCGTCCCGGATCCCGGCGCGGTGCTCAGAGTCGGGTGAGCAGCAGTTGCGCGAATTGCTGCTCGCCGCTGCGAACCTGCTCGGGCGTCATTGAGCCGGTGTCGACGGTCACGCTGTAGGCGGCGTCCCCCAGCTGGAACTCGAGTGAATTCGTCCCGCCGAAGTCCGTGAAGTGGGCGGCGTCGCCCAGCCCGGCGATCGGCTCGACCGTCGCCCCGTAGGTCTGGGTCCCCGTCGAACGTCCGGTGAACTCCTCGAGGGGGATCGCCATGACCGTGACCCCTGGTCCGCCGGTGGTCGTGTCGAGCCACACGCAGGTCGCAGACCCGGCGAGGTCCGTGCTCACGCCTTCGGCGACGGGCTGGCCGAGCGCGTCAGCGACCTCGTCCTGCGTGACCAGCGCACACAGGCCCTCGCCGGCTTCGGTCGAGCCGCCGGAGCCATCCGAGCCGTCCGAGCCGCCGGAGCCACCCGAGCCGTCCGAGGTCGTGCCATCGGCCCCTGCGGTCGTGGACGGAGCGGCGGTGTCGTTCGATGAGCAGGCGGTGACACCGAGCATGGCGGTGCCGGCCACGACGAGCGAGAACATGAATGTGCGAATCATGGGGCTCGTTCTACTGCGTCACGTTCCGACGTGATCCGGATCGCGGTCGTCTGTTCAGGGACGCGAGTCGGCCCGCCCCTTGGGGCGGGCCGTGGCCGCGGAGAGGGTGGGATTCGAACCCACGGTGACGTTGCCGCCACACACGCGTTCCAGGCGTGCCGAATCGTCCGCTCTCGCACCTCTCCTGGTGCGCCGCCGCTCCGGAGGCCGGGGCCTGCCGGTGCGGTCGAACCGGCGTTCAGGGTAGCCTGACGACGAACGTGTGTCCTCAGGCGGCGGCCGGGTCCTGTGCGACCGTGGCCCGTGAACCGAGTCAGGGCCGGGAGGCAGCAGCTCTCAGCGGAACCTGCGGTGTGCCGCAGATCGCCTGGCCGCCACCTGAGGACACACGTCGGCTCCGTCCCGGGACCCGCGGTCACCGGCCACCGTTAGGATCGCCCCGTGGCCGCCCCATCGCTCTACCGCCGGTACCGACCGCGGAACTTCGCCCAGGTGCGTGGCCAGGACCACGTCGTCGGCGCCATGCGCAACGCCGTCGCCTCGGGGACCGAGGGGCACGCCTACCTGTTCTCCGGGCCCCGCGGCACGGGCAAGACCTCGACGGCCCGCATTCTCGCCAAGGCGCTCAACTGCGAGGACCTGCGCGACGGCGAGCCCTGCTGCGAGTGCGACTCGTGCCGGGCGATCGAGTCCGGTTCCAGCCTCGACCTCTTCGAGCTCGACGCCGCGTCCAACAACAAGGTCGACGACATGCGCAGCCTGATCGGCGGGACGGTCGTGTCGTCACCGGGCCGGACCAAGGTGTACATCCTCGACGAGGTCCACATGCTCAGCACGGGCGCGTCGAACGCTCTGTTGAAGACGCTCGAGGAACCACCGAGCGGCGTGTGCTTCGTGCTGGCCACCACCGATCCCAACAAGGTGCTTCCCACCATCCGGAGCCGCACGCAGCACTTCGAGTTCCGGCTGCTGTCGGCCGCCGAGCTGGAGTCCTACGTCCGCTGGATCGCCCAGGACGCCGGCTTGGACCTGACCGACGATGCGGTCGCCCACGTCGTCCGCGTGGGTCGCGGGTCCGCCCGGGACACCCTCTCGGCGCTCGACCAGGTGGTCGCAGCCGGCGGCGTGGCGCAGCGCTCCGAGCCGGTGGACGACCTGGTCGACGCGCTGGCGGCATCGGACACCGGGGCTGCCGTGCAGGCGGTCGCAGCGGCGCTCGCCGGGGGCCACGACCCGAGGGTGCTGGCCGAGGCGGTCCTCACCGGACTGCGGGACGCATTCCTGTGCTCGGTGGGTGTGGAGGTGCCCCAGTTGCTCGACGGCGACCGGGCCCGGGCCGAGCGGTGGGCGGGTGAGCTGGGCACCCGGCGGCTCACCCAGGCGCTCGAGCGCATCGGCTCGGCGCTCGTGGACATGCGCCATGCCGCCGACGCCCGGGTCCCGTTGGAGGTAGCACTCGTCTCGCTGACCACTGAGCAGGACCGTCTCGGTGAACTCGAGCGCCGGGTGTCCGACCTCGAGGAGGGCGGTGGCCGACCGCCGGTGGCCCGACCTGCCGCCGGCACGGCCCGCCCCGGTCGGGCGGCCGCGGCGGACGATGATCCGGCCGCCGGTGCTGTTACCGCCGGGCCGGCGAACGCCGATGCCGGCGTGGCTGCCGATGCCGGCGGTGCCGGTGCTCCGCTGAGTGCTCCGCCGAGTGCGTCGCCGAGTGCTCCGGCGGGCGACTCGGGTGGGGCTGCGGGCCGCGCGGCCCAGGCCCGAGCTGCACTCGACGCGTCAGCCGCTGGTCGCCGCAGCACCGGTGGCGCCACCGGCCCCCCACCCGCTCGTCCGTCGTCTCGTCCGGCACCGCCCCGACGGCCCGCTGCCGGCGAGGCAACCGGAGCTGCCGCTGCCTCGGGCGATGCCGCTCCCGGTCCGGCCGCTCCTGCATCCGGTGACGCCGGTCCGGCCGCGGTGGACGACACCCCGGCCGCATCCACCGATGTCGCACCGGCGACGCCGGCACCGTCCCCGGATGGGGCGCTGGCCGACGAGTGGGTCCGGGCGACGATCGCCGACCACGTCCTGCCATCGCTCAAGGGGCGGGCCCGGGCGCTGGTCGCCCAGGCGCCCGTCGAGCGGGTCGAGGGGTCCACGGTGCTGCTCGGCGTCGCCAACGATGCGACCATGACCCGCGCCCAGGAGTTCGTCCCGCAGGTGGCGGACCTGTTGTCGGCCGCCGCCGGTCGGGCGGTCGAGGTCGCCCTCGTCGTCGCGGGCTCGCCGTCAGGGCCCGTCACCGCCGACCCGGGGCCGCCGTCGGGACCGACCGACGGTCCGGGCCCACACGGCGGTGTCGCCGCACCGGCGGACGGCGCCGACGGGAGTGCTGCGGCCGCCGATCCCGTGCCGACCCCGCCGGTTCCGTCACCTGCACCGGCCCCGACCGGGAGCGGCGACACCGGGCCCGGAACGGCTGCCGTCAACGAGGCACCGGCCGACCAGGCACCGGCCGACCAGGCACCGGTGGACGAGGGGATCGAGGACGATGAGTTGGTGGACCTCGACGAACTCGAGGACGCGAGCGATGTGGCGACGACCGGCGTCGCCCGGCTGACCCAGGCCTTCCCGGGCGCCGTCGTGGTCGACCGGGAGGAGACGACGTGAACGACGATCAGGGCCCCACCGCAGGCGATCTCGTGCCCGCCGACCTGCCGGCGGACGTGCCGGCCGGATCCGGTGCGCCGATCCCCGACGCTGGTGGGTTCGATCTCGGCTCCATGCTCCAGATGGCCCAGGAGGCGGCCGCCCAGGTCGCCGAGGCCCAGGAGGAGCTCCTCGGCGCCCGGGTCACCGGCAGTGCCGGCGGCGGGGCGGTGCGGGTCGTGGTCAACGGCCACCTGCACCTGCTGGAGGTCGACATCTCCCCGGAGGCGGTCGACCCGGACGATCCGTCGATGATCGGCGATCTGGTGGTTGCGGCGTTCGCCGACGCCCAGCAGCAGGTGGCGGCCCTGCAGTCGCGAACCGATCCGCTGGCGGGCCTCGGTGACCTCGGCGGCCTGCTCGGGGGCGGGTGACGTGGCGTTCGCCCCGGCGGTCCAGGACCTGATCGACGCCCTCGGTCGGCTGCCGGGCGTGGGTCCGAAGTCGGCCCAGCGGATCGCATTCCACCTCCTCAAGGCCGACCCCGAGGAGTCGAACCGTCTGGCGGCGGCCGTGCTGGCGGCCAAGGAACGGATCGGGTTCTGCGAGCTGTGCTTCAACCTGTCGGAGCACCCCCGCTGCGAGATCTGCAGCGACGAGCGTCGCGACGCCCACGTGCTGTGCGTCGTCGAGGAGCCCCGGGACGTCGTGGCGATCGAGCGCACGCGCGAGTTCCGCGGCCGCTACCACGTCCTCCAGGGGGCGATCGACCACCTGCAGGGCGTCGGCCCGGAGCAGCTCCGCATCCGTGAGCTGCTCGCCCGGGTCGGTGCGGAGGGCGTGCAGGAGGTCATCATCTGCACGAACCCCAACCTGGAGGGCGAGGCGACGGCGCTCTACCTGTCGCGTGCGCTCGAGGCGCCGGGTCTGGTCGTGTCCCGCATCGCCAACGGCCTCCCGGTCGGCGGCGACCTGGAGTACGCCGACGAGTTGACCCTCGGGCGGGCGCTGGAGGGTCGCCGGGTCCTGGGCGGCGCAGCGGACGTGCCCGCCGAGCCGCCGACCACCGGGTGATCGGCCGGTGGTGACGTCCTCACCCGTCGGTGGGCCGGCCGAGCGGGTCCCCTCCACCTGGCGCGGTCCGGGGCGCGAGGCCTACGCACCGGTGTGGATCGCGATCGCGCTGGCCGCCGTGCTGCAGTTGGTGACGCCGTCGGTCATGGACGGCTGGGTCGACCTGACCCTGTGCTCGCTGCTCGTCCTGGCGCTCGTGGTCCTCGTGGTGGCGAGCCGTGAGGACGGCCGGCTCGTCGCCCGGCACATCCACGGCCACTCGACCCCGGCCCGCCGGTTCAGCCAGTTGGTGATCGTGTTGCTGTCGATCGCCAACCTGGGCACGGGGCTGGTGCTGACCGTCGAGATCCTCGGTGACTCGTCGGACTTCGACGCCTTCGACCTGCTCGTCAACACGGGGGCGGTCTGGGTCACCAACGTGATCGTCTTCGCCCTGTGGTACTGGGAGTACGACCGGGGCGGGCCCGGCCGACGGGCCGAGGGCACCGGCGCGCTCCCGACGGCGTTCGTCTTCCCGCAGATGGCCGACCCGGAACTGGCGGCGCCGGATTGGCGGCCGTTCTTCTTCGACTACCTGTACGTGTCCTTCACCAACGCCGCCTCGTTCGCATCGGCCGACGCCGTGCCGACCGCTCGTTGGGCCAAGGCTGCGATGCTCTGCCAGTCGGCGTTGTCGTTGTCGCTGCTGCTGCTCGTGCTGTCCCGGGTGGCCGGACTGCTGGGGTAGGGCCCGCCCCGAGCGGCCGTGGCCCGTTCCCGGCCGGGCCCGAACGCGACGGGGCCCGGCCGCACTTGCAGCCGGGCCCCGTCACCGTTCGGTGCCGCCCGCGGGCGGCGGTGTCCGCTCGGCTCAGATCGTCTCGACGATCAGGGCGTCGCCCTGTCCGCCACCACCGCACAGCGCAGCGGCACCGGTGCCGCCGCCG
>SXMI01000262.1 GCA_005777415.1 Actinomycetota bacterium
CATCAGGCCGAGGTTGCCCTCCTGCACCAGGTCCAGGATCGGGAGGCCGCGGCCCAGGTAGCGCTTGGCGATCGAGACGACGAGGCGCAGGTTCGCCTGGGTCAACTGCTCGCGGGCCCGGTCGCCGTCGCGTCGGGACCGGTTCAGCGCGGCGCGCTCGGCCGGCTCGATCTGGGCGATCTCGCCGGAGGCGTTCAGATCGGCGAGCCGCTCCTCGGCCAGGACACCGGCCTCGATCCGCTTCGCCAACGCCACCTCCTCGGGGCCGGTCAGCAGCGGGACCTGTCCGATCTCCCGCAGGTACATGCGAACCGGATCCGCCGTGGCGGACTCGACGGGTTGGACCCGCTCCCGACGGGAACGGCGTGAGAGGCGACTCCGGCGGGCCGACGCGCGCTCCTCGGCCCGGTCCGCAGCAGAGGCCAGGGCGTCCTCGTCGATCGTGGGCTCGACCTCCTGGTCGACCTCGACCTGCACGGTGACGCCGCGTTCGGCCCAGAACGCGACCGTCTGGTCGACGACCTCGTCGGTCATCTCGAGCCCGAGCGTGCTGAGCGCGTCGTCCAACGAGAGCGCCCCGCAGTCGGTCGCCGCCTGCGCCGCGAGCACCTCGATGTCAGCGTCCGAGACGGACTGCCAGATGCTCACCCGCTACCCCGCCTCCGGTGGTCGATCCCCATCCTCCCGGAGGAAGGCTACCAACTGCATCACGGTCTCCACGTCTGCGTTCGGGCGGCGCAGGTGGTCCAACGTCACCTTCAGCCAGGACACCACCTCCACGTAGGCGAGCGGGTCGGCGGACGTCCGGGCTTCGGCCTCGAGCTCGGTCAGGACCCGGCGTCCGAGCTCGCTGGCGAAGCGGGCCAGCACGTCGGTCGGGTCGGTGTCGAGCGTCTCGACCGCCAACCCGGCCAGCACCTCCGCGACCTCGGGTGGCGCCTCCTCGATGGCCCGGGCGGGGCTCCCCCACTCGTCGAGCGCAGCGAAGGCCGCCCGCGCCGTGGGATGGCGGAACATGCCCGGATCGAGCGTGCCGGCGGCGATGTCCGGGTGGTGGATCCGCAACCGGAGGGCCTCCCGCTCGACCCCGTCGGCGAGGGGCGGCAGTCGCCGAGCCCCCGAGGGCTCCTCGGGGGGCGCGTCGCGCTCCGGGCCCCGACGGCGGTCCCCGGGGTCGGGCCGGGGGGCACGGCGGACCTGTTCGAGTCGCTCCCGCATCTGGTCCGGCGCCACCCGGCACCGGTCCGCCAGGTCCATGACGTACTGGTCCCGCACGATGGCGTCCGGGTGCTCGGCGACCACGGCGAGCGAGGCGTCGGCGGCGCGGGCCCGACCCTCGGGGGTCGCCAGGTCCGCTCCGGCCATGACCCGCTCCACCCGGAACGACAGGAAGGGGCGGGCCTCGTCGACGGCGGCCCGGAGGCGTTCGGGGTCGGAGCGGGCGAGCTCGTCCGGATCGGCCCCGGCGGGCAGGGCGACCACGAACACGGAGATCTCGTGGGCCTGCTCCCAGGCATAGACGCGCTCGGCGGCCGACTGGCCCGCCTCGTCGGCGTCGTACGACAGGACGATCCGGCGGGAGAACCGCTTGAGCGCCCGCACGTGATCCTCGGTGAGCGCGGTCCCGCAGGTGGCCACCGCCCGGGGCACCCCGGCACGGTCGAAACCGATCACGTCGGTGTAGCCCTCGCAGACGACGACCTCGTTGGCCTGGACGATCCCCGCCTTGGCGCGGTCCAGGCCGTAGAGCGCCTTGGACTTGTTGTAGAGCACGTTGTCCCGGGAGTTCTGGTACTTGGCGCCCTCGGCGTCGGGCAGCTTCCGGCCGCCGAAGCCGATCGTGCGACCCCGCTCGTCGGTGATCGGGAACAGGACCCGGCCGCGGAAGAAGTCCTGCTGGCGGCCGGCCCGGTTCGTGAACCCGAGTCCGGCGGCCTCCAGGTCCTCGGGGGTCGCCCGGAGGTGACGGGCGAGCTGGTCCCAGTCGTCGGGCGCCCAGCCGAGCCGGTAGCGCTCGACCTCGTCGCGTTCGAACCCCCGGCTGCGCAGGTAGCGACGCGCCGGGGCGGCGTCCGGTGAGTTGCGCAGGCGGTCGTGGTACCAGGCGGCGGCGCGTTCGACCAGGTCGAGGAGTCGGGCCTGCCGCTTGCGCCCCTCACCTTCCTCCCGGTCGCTGTAGCGCAGCGTCACCCCGGCCCGTCCGGCCAGGAACTCGACGGCCCCGGGGAAGTCGAGGTGTTCGATCTCCCGGACGAACGTGATGGCGTCGCCCGAGGCCTTGCACCCGAAGCAGTGGTAGAGCCCGTCGGTGTCGTTGACCGAGAAGCTCGGGGACTTCTCGGCGTGGAAGGGGCACAGCCCGGTCCAGCGCTGTCCGACCCGCTTGAGCTGTGTGTACTGGGCGATGAGGGCGACGATGTCGGTGGTGTCGCGGACCCGGGCGACGTCCTCGTCGAGGATCCCCATCAGCTCGTCCCGCCGTCGAGGAGCGCCGCCGCGGCGATCCGGCCGAGGGCCAGGCGGGCCACCGGCACCCGGTACGGCGAGCACGAGACGTGGTCGAGGGGCACGGAGGCCAGGCGGGCCAGCGACTCGGGATCCCCGGCGTGTTCGCCGCAGAGACCCCAGTGGGCGTCCGGTGCGTCGCGCACGGCTCCGGCGAGCAGGCCGACGACGGAGGAGTCCAGCGTCTGGAAGGGGCTCCGCTCCAACAGGCCGTCCTGCAGGTAGTCGCCCACGACGCGCACCTCGGTGTCGTCCCGGCTCAGGCCGAGCGTGAGCTGGGAGAGATCGTTGGAGCCGATGCTGAGGAACGCCGCACTCCGCTGCAGCTCGGCGGCGCGCAGCGCTGCAGCAGGCGTCTCCACCATGGCGCCGACGGGGGGCGCCGGGACGCCGACCTCGGCGGCGAGCAGACCCACCTGCTCGACGACTCGGTCCACCTCTCCGGGCCAGGCAACCATGGGCACCAGGAGGCGGAGGTCGGCGGTGACACCGTCACGACCGACCTGGGCGAGGGCGCCGAGCAGTCCACGGAGCTGGGCGTCGACGACCTGTGGGGCGACGACACCCAGCCGGACCCCGCGGGCGCCCAGCATGGGGTTGTGCTCGTGCCAGTCACGGGCCAGGTCCACGAGTTCGGCCGACGCCCGCTCGTCGGTCGGTGACGGCAGGAACTCGTGCAGCGGCG
>SXMI01000263.1 GCA_005777415.1 Actinomycetota bacterium
CGACCGTCCTGCGGGTGGCCAGCACGGCGCGGTCGTGGCGCACCGGGGCCCGCATCCACTCGGGCTTGCGCTCACGCAGGCCCACCCCGCCGGACACCCCCGCCCGGGCGAGACGGCCGACGAGCCGCACCGAGGTCGACCCGGCGTCGTGGCCGCCATCGCCGCCGGTCCGGGAGAACTCCGACAGGTCGGTGTCGTCGAACGCCGGACGCCAGACCACGTCGGCTCGTTCCCAGTCGACTGGGGACCACGCCGCGACGAACCGCTCGACGAACGAGTCGACGACGGCGTGCAGGTCCAGCGCCACGCCCTCGGCGGCCAGCGAGGTCACCCCGTGCTCGCTGATGCCGCACGGGACGATGGCCCCGAAGTGCTCCAGGTCCGGGTCGACGTTCAGCGCCACGCCGTGCATCGTCCGGCCACCGGCGATCCGGACACCGACCGCTGCGATCTTGCGGGGGTGCCGGCCATCCGGATCGACCCAGACCCCCGGGAACCCGGGCAGCCGGCCGACCGACTCCACGCCGGCATCGCGCACCACGTCGATCAACACCTGCTCGAGCAGGCACACCCAGGCCGGCGTGTCCGGCAGGTTCCCGCCACCCTTCCCGGGCAGTCCCACGAGGGGGTCCGCCACGAGCTGACCCGGGCCGTGGTAGGTGACGTCCCCACCCCGGTCGACGTCGACCAGGTCGAATCCCGCACGCTCCGGGTCGACCAGCACGTGGGCCGGGTCGGCGTGGCGGCCGGCCGTGATCGTCGGCGGATGCTCGAGGAGCAGGAGGTGGTCGTCGGGGGCACCACCCGCCGCGGTACGTTCAACGGCCCGCTCGTGCAGTCCCCGCTGCAGCGCCCACGCCTCCCGGTAGGGGACGGTGCCGAGCCACCGCACCCGCAGCGTGGCCGCCGGCATCAGAGCTCCGACGCCCAGTCCCGCGTCTCGATGATGTCCCGCAGCCGTCCCATGAACGCCGCCGCGTAGGCCCCGTCGAACGCCCGGTGGTCCCAGGCCAGCGTCAGGTTGCCGACCGAGTGGATGGCGATGGACTCACCGCCGGTGCCGTCGTCGACGACGACGGGGCGCCGCCGGACGCCGTCGGTCGAGAGGATCGCCACCTGGGGCTGGTTGATGATCGGGATCACGATCTCGGTGCCGTAGCTGCCCGAGTTCGAGATCGTGAACGTGCCGCCGTCGAGCTCGTCCGGGCCCAGACGACGGGACCGGGCCCGATCCGCCAGGTCGTGGATCCCGTGGGCGATCGCCCGCAGGCGCTGCTCGTGGGCGTCACGGACCACGGGCGCCAGGAGTCCTTCGAAGTCCAGATCGACGGCGATCGCCAGGTGGACCTCGTTGTGGATCACCAGCGAGGTGCCGTCGACCGCTGCGTTCATGCGGGGGAACTCGTGCAGGGCATCGACCACGGCCCGCGAGACGAACGGGAGGTACGTGAGCGAGAAGCCCTCCTCGGCCCGGAACTGGTCACGGACCGCCCGGCGGACCCGGTCGACCCCCTCGAAGTCCACCTCGACGATCGTCACGGCGTGGGGCGAGACGGCCTTGGAGGCCACCATGTGCTGACCGGTCAGCTGCCGGATCTTGTTGAGCTCGACCACCCGGTCGCCGGCACCGTGATGCATCGGCGCGGCGTCCGCCACCGTCGTCGGCCGTGCCGCCGGTGCCGGAGCCTGAGCCGGTGCCGGAGCCGGTGCGGGTGCGGGTGTGGGTGCGGGTGCGGGGGCCGGTGCCGGTGCAGCCGACTGGGCATCGATGGCGTCGTAGACGTCCTCCCGCGTGATCCGCCCACCCACGCCGGTGCCGACGATCCGCGACGGGTCCAGTCCGTTCTCGTCGATCAGTCGGCGCACGAGCGGTGAGAGCAGGACGCCGCCATCCGCCGAGGCGGCCGCGGGCTCGGTGACAGGTGCCGGTGCCGGAGCCGGTGCCGGAGCCGGAGCCGGGGCCGGAGCCGGAGCGGCCGCAGGTTCCGGTGCGGCTGCAGGTTCGGGTGCCGGTGCCGGAGCGGCCGCAGGTTCCGGAGCCGGAGCCGGTGCGGGAGCCGGCGCGGCGCCGGCCCCGTCCAGGACGGCGAGCACCGTCCCGACGTCGACGGTGTCACCCTCGGCGACCCGGATCTCGCTGAGCACACCACCGGCGGGCGCCGGCACCTCGGTGTCCACCTTGTCGGTCGACACCTCGAAGAGCGGCTCGTCCTCGGTCACGGTGTCGCCGACCGCCTTGAACCAGCGGGTGATCGTGCCCTCGGTGACGGACTCGCCGAGCTGGGGCATCACGATGTCGGTCATGTCGATCCTCCTGGGCCGGTTCGGCACACCGTCGTCCCGACGCGGCTCCGCCCGCAGCCTACGCGCCGGGGCGGAGGGCCCCGACCCGGGGCTCAGCCGTGCAACGAGCGGCCCGTGAGGGACAGCACGGTCTCGCCGAACAGCTCGCTCAGGGACGGGTGGGGCTGCAGGAACGCCGCCACCTCGTCGACCGTGGCCTCCCAGTTGACCGCCAGGTAGCCGCCGGAGAGCTGCTCGGTCACCCACGGACCCACCATGTGGACGCCCAGGATCCGCCCGGCGGTGCCGTCGGCGTTCCGCTCGGCGATCACCTTCACGAGCCCCTCGGTCTCCCCGATGATCATGGCCCGGCTGTTCGCCGCGAACCGGTGCTTGCTGGTGACCACCTCGAAGCCACGCTCCCGGGCCACCGACTCGGAGTACCCGGCGAAGGCGACCTCCGGGTTGCAGTAGATCGCCCACGGGACGAAGTCGTTGGCCACCGGCGCGCCGTCCTCGCCGAGCACCGATCGCACGACGCTGATCGCCTCGGCGAAGGCCACGTGGGCCAGCTGCGGCGAGTCGATCACGTCACCGATCGCGTACACGCCCTCGGCGTGGGTCCGGTAGCGGTCGTCGACGTCGACGTGGCCCCGGTCGGTGAGCTGCACCCCGGTGCCGGGTTCCAGCAGCCCGTCGGTGAGCGGGCGCCGACCCACCGAGACGACCACGAGTTCGCAGTCGACGGCATCGCCACCGGCGAGCCGCACGGTCGTGCCGCCCGAGGCGTTCGGGGTGTGCCCCTCGACCGAGA
This sequence comes from Actinomycetota bacterium, assembly GCA_005777415.1. Taxonomy (GTDB): domain Bacteria; phylum Actinomycetota; class Acidimicrobiia; order Acidimicrobiales; family Microtrichaceae; genus SXMI01. The sequence continues at coordinate 3,098 of SXMI01000263.1, forward strand.
CCCCGGTGCGGACCTCGATCCCCTTCTTCTTGAACGACTGGCCCACCACGCGGGTGACGTCCTCGTCGCAGCCCGGGAGGATCTTGGGGAGCGCCTCGAGCATCGTCACCTGCGAACCCAGATCGGCGAGCGTCGAGGCGAACTCGCAACCGATCGCGCCGCCGCCGATCACCACCGACCGGTAGGGCACCTGGGTGATGTCGAAGAACTCGTCCGAGGTCACGACCGGACCGCCGGGCTCGAAGCCGGGGATGACCCGCGGCACCGACCCGCTCGCCAGGATCACCGCGTCGCCCGTGATGGTGGCACGGTCGCCGTCCGCACCGACGACGGTGACGTTCCGGTTCGCGCCCAGGGTCCCGGTCCCGGCGAACACGTGGACCTTCCGGCCCTTGAGCAGCTGCGAGACGCCGCCGAACAGCCGGTCGATCACCTGCTGCTTGCGCTGCAGCACCACGTTCCAGTCGAGCGCCTTGGGCTCGACCACGACGCCGAACTCGCCGGCGGACTTCACGGCCCGGACCACCGCTGCGGTCTCGAGGAACTCCTTCGCCGGGATGCACCCCCGGTGCAGGCAGGTCCCGCCGACCTTGTCCCGCTCCACCACGGCCACCGAGAGGCCGGCCGAGGCTGCATAGAGGGCGGCGCCGTAGCCGCCGGGCCCGCCGCCGATCACCACCAGGTCGAAGTGCGTCTGTTCCACGGGCGGAGCCTAGCGACGCCGTTGCGGCGACCCGCGCCGTGGCCGGCGGCCCGGGGTGCGGCGCCGGCCCTCAGATCACCTGTGCGGCCTGGACGGCGAAGGCGACGAGGACGGCGAGTCCGCACAGCAGGGCCAGGATGATCAGCGTCCGGGTGCTCACGCCCGCCAACCTAGAGCGTCCGCCGGAACGGTCCGGCCGGACGGTCCCGGCCGGACGGTCCGCTAGCGTCGACCGGGTCGTGGACGTCGAGACGAGGAGGTCCCGTGCGGGACGCCCTGGGTGAGGTGCAGTCGGTGGTCGTGCTCGGCGGGGGGTCCGACATCGGCCGGGCGCTCTGCGTCCGGCTGGCGGGCGGCCGCTGCGACACCGTGGTGCTGGCGGGGCGGCCCGAGGACGGCATGGACGAGGTCGAGTCGGCGGTCCGCGCCGCCGGGGCCTCCGACGTCCAGCAGGTCCACTGGGAGTCGACGGCGCCCGACACCCACCAGCAGGTCGTCGACGAGATCTTCGACCGTGTCGGCGACGTCGATCTGGTCTACGTCCCGGCCGGCATCCTCGGCAGCCAGGAGGCGTTCGACGCCGACCCGGCCTTCGCCGCCAAGGCCGTCGAGATCAACTTCGCCGGACTCGTCTCGTCGTGTCTGGCGGTGGCCAACCGGATGCGGGCCCAGGGGCACGGCACCATCGTCGTCATGTCGTCGGTCGCCGGGGTGCGGACCCGCAAGGACAACTTCGTCTACGGCTCGACCAAGGCGGGGCTCGACGCCTTCGCCCAGGGCCTCGGCGACTCGCTCGTCGGGACCGGCGTGCAGGTCATGGTGGTGCGACCCGGGTTCGTCCACACGAAGATGACCGAGGGGATGGACGCCGCCCCGTTCTCGACGACCGCCGACCAGGTGGCCGACGTGATCGTCGGCGGCCTCGCATCGGGCCGAGAGGTCGTCTACGCACCACCGCTCCTCAAGTACCCCTTCGCGGTGTTCCGGAACCTGCCCAGGATGGTGTGGCGGAAGGTCGCCGAACGGGGCTGAGCGCACCCCACGTCGGAATGGCCGGGGCGAACCCGGGGTTGCAGGCGGCATGGACGTCGCCATCACCGGAGCCAACGGATTGATCGGCACGGCCCTGCGCCGTCGCCTCGAGGAAGCCGGTCACCGGGTTGTGCGCCTGGTCCGGCCCTCGTCGGCGGACCGGTCCGGCGACACCGTCACCTGGGACCCGGTCGCCGGCACCATCGACGCCGCCGGTCTCGAGGGGATCGGCGCAGTCGTCCACCTCGCCGGCGAAGGGATCGCGGAGCGCCGGTGGACCGACGAGCAGAAGCGGCGCATCACCGACTCCCGCGTGGAGGGCACCACGCTCCTCGCCAACGCCCTGGCAGGTCTGGAGCGGCCTCCGTCGGTGTTCCTGTCGGGTTCGGCCATCGGCTACTACGGCGACACCGGCGACCGGCCGACCGACGAGTCGGGAGCGGCCGGCGACGACTTCCCGGCCCGGGTCTGCGTCGTCTGGGAGGAGTCGGCGACGCCGGCGATCGACGCCGGCATCCGCACGGCGTTCCTGCGGACCGGCATCGTCCTGGATGCCCACGGTGGAGCCCTCGCCAAGCAGCTCCCCGCCTTCAGGTTCGGACTGGGCGGCCGGGCCGGTTCGGGTCGGCAGTACCAGAGCTGGATCAGCCTGGAGGACGAGGTGGCCGCCATCGAGTTCCTGCTCACGGCCCCCGTGACCGGCCCGGTGAACCTGACGGCCCCGAACCCGGTGACCAACGCCGACTTCACCACCACCCTGGGCCGGGTGCTGCGTCGACCGACCACGATCCTCCCGATGTTCGGCCCCCGGCTGCTGTTCGGCCGGGAGCTCGCCGACTCGCTGCTGTTGACCAGCCAGCGGATCGTCCCGGCGGCCCTCGAGGAGGCCGGGTTCACCTTCGCCCACCCTGAGCTCGAGGGTGCGCTGCGGTCCATCCTCGACCGCTGAGACCGCTCCGCTAGGTTCGTCCGGACCGACGACGACCAGGAGCGCCATGGGCACCGAACACATCTCCGCATCACGGGTCATCGACGCCGATGCGCAGGAACTGTTCGACCTGGTCGCCGACCCGAGCATGCACGCCGTCTTCGACGGGTCGGGCACCGTCCGCAGCGTGCGGGGCGGCAGCCGCAAGCTCGGCCCCGGCGACCGGTTCACGACGAACATGCGGATCGGCGTTCCCTACCTGATCTCCAACAAGGTCGTGGAGTACGAGGAGGGCCGACGGCTGGCCTGGGCGCACATCGGCGGGTGGCGCTGGCGCTACGAGTTCGAGCCGGTCGACGGCGGGACGCTCGTCACCGAGACCTTCGACTGGTCGACCTCGCTCGCCAAGCCCTACATCCAGTTCGCCGGCTGGGGACCACGCAACCTCCAGAACATGGAACGGACCCTCGAGCGGCTCGACGCCTACGTCACGAACCGCGGCGCCGGCACCTGAGGTGACGACCACGGACCGGGGGCTCGCGGCCTTCGACTTCGACGGCACGATCAGCCGCCGCGACACGCTCATTCCCTTCCTCGTCGGGGTCGCCGGCCCCCGGGACTTCGCCTCCGCCTGGGCTCGAATCGGCTCGCTCGCCGCCCGACGCCGTCTCGATGTCGGTGACCGGGACGAGGTCAAGGCGCAGCTGGTCCGCCTGCTGCTCGCCGGTCGGACCCAGCGGGACCTCGAGGCCCGGGGCGAACGGTACGCCCGGGACCTGCTCACCGGTGACCGGCTCCGGCCGCTCGTGGTCGACCGGGTGCAGGCCCACCGCGATCGCGGCGACCTGTGCGTCCTGGTCTCGGCGTCGCTCGTCTACTACCTGGAGCCGATCGCCGACGAGCTCGGGATCGACGGCGTCGTCGGCGTCCGACCCGAGTCGGTCGACGGCGTCCTGACCGGTGAGCTCACCCGCCCGAACGTGCGGGCCGACCAGAAGGTCGTGCAGCTCGACGAGTGGCTGGTGGCGGGCAACCGCCGTCCCGCCGCCGGCGAGCGATCGGCCTACGGCAACACCTCGGGCGACCACGCGCTCCTCGCCGCCGCCGACCACCGCTACTGGCTCGGGCGACCCTCCAAGCTGCCGGCCGGCAGCGAGCTCCTGCTCGCCACGACGCCGCTGCGCTGAACGCAGCGGCGTCGATCACACCAGACCGCGACCGCTGCGCTGAACGCAGCGGCGTCGATCACACCAGACCGCGACCGCTGCGCTGAACGCAGCGGGTCAGCTCACTTGGGCTGCATCCGCGACCCGCTGTCGATGCGGACCGACTCGCCGTTGAGGTAGGTGTTGCGGATCAGCTCCACGGCCAGCGAGGCGTACTCCGACGGCAGCCCCATGCGCTTGGGGAACAGGGTCTGCTTGGTCAGGTTGTCCTTCATCTCCTGGTTGCCGCCGTAGATCGGCGTGTCGAAGAAGCCCGGGATGATGGTGTTCACCCGGATCCCGACGGCCGCCAGGTCACGGGCGAGCACCAGCGTCATGCCGACCACACCGGC
>SXMI01000264.1 GCA_005777415.1 Actinomycetota bacterium
CCGTCGGTCAGGTTGACCGCATTGGCCGCGGCGGAGATGACGAGGACGGCCCACATCACCCAGGCGAACTCACCCAGCTCCCAGCCCAGGTCGTCGAACCGGGCGAAGCTGATGGTGGTGTAGACGTCGGAACGCCACAGCATCGACACGGCGAAGCCGACACCGACGGCCACCAGCCCCAGGCTCTTCGATGCCTTCTTGAGCCCCAGGTTGCGGGCGGCGCGGACCTTGATCCAGTCGTCGAAGAACCCCACCAGTCCCGCGCCGGCGATCGCGGCGATGCACATCATGCCGGTCCAGGTGAAGATCCCCTTCGGGGCCAGGTTCGCAGCCAGGTACCCACAGCCGGCCCCGCCCACGATGGCGATGCCCCCGAAGGACGGCGTACCCGCCTTGGCCTCGTGGCCGGCGGGCACGTCGGCGTTGATGGGCTGGGCGATGCCCCGGCGGGTGAGCAGGCCCACCAGCACGCGGGTCCCGACGAGCGACACCAGCGCCCCGACCCCCGTGGCGAGCAGGAGCTGGATCACGGCGTCCCGATCCCCGGGTCGTCCGCCGGCGTTCCGGCCCGGACGACCTCGAGCTCCTCGAGCGCCACGACGCGGTCGTCGAACGGGACGGTCACCCCGCCTGCGGTCTGCCCCTGTTCGTGGCCCTTGCCGGCGATCAGCACCACATCACCTTGGCGCGCCGAGCGCAGCGCGGCGCGGATCGCCGAGCGACGGTCACCGATCTCGCGGACCTTCGGGGCGGCGGACTCCGGCACACCGGACAGCACCTCGGCCCGGATGGCGGCCGGCTCCTCGGACCGGGGATTGTCGTCACAGACCGCCACCCAGTCGGCGCCGATCGCCGCGATGCGGCCGATCTCCGGTCGCTTGGTGCGGTCACGGTCACCGCCGCACCCCACGACGACGCGCAGGGACCCGGCGGGGCCGCACAGCTCCCGCGCCGCCGTGATCACGCGGTCCAGGGCATCGGGGGTGTGCGCGAAGTCGACCACCACGAGCGGCAGCTCCGGGGGCGACTCCGCCACGGAGGCCGCACCGACCACCTCGAAGCGTCCGGGGACCACGGGGGCGCCGGCGAGCGCCGCCGCGACCGCCCCCTCGTCCAGGCCGAGCGCAACGGCGGCCTCGAGTGCGAGCAGCGCATTGGCGACGTTGTGGCGACCCGGCCAGGGCAGCTCCACCTCGTGTCCCCGCCAGCGCCAGGCCCAGCGTCCCCCGGCGCCGCGGAGGCCGACGGCGTCGACCATGCCGACCGAACGTGTCGGGATGCTCGTCGTCCCGGCGAGCCCGGTCGGGATGCTCGTCGTCCCGGCGAGCCGGGCGCCGGCCGGGTCGTCGACCCAGACCACGGCCTGCCGGGCGTGTTCGGGGGTGAACAACAGCGCCTTGGCCCGGAAGTACTCCTCGGTCGTCCCGTGGAAGTCGAGGTGGTCCTGACCCAGGTTGGTGAACACCGCCACGTCCACGACCAGCCCGTCGACCCGACCCAGCACCAGCGCGTGCGAGGAGACCTCGAGGGCCACCACGTCGACGCCGTCGGCCACGTCACGGGCCAGGCGGGCCTGCAGGTCGCTCGCCTCGGGCGTGGTCCGTTCGCCGGTCAGGGTGCCGACCACGTCAGCGGTCATCCCGCAGGCGGCGACCAGGTGACCGATCAGCGTGACCACGCTCGTCTTGCCGTTCGTCCCCGTCACCCCGACGGTCCGCAGGGAGTCGGCCGGTTGGGCGAACACCTCGGCGGCGGCGGGCCCCAGCGCCCGGCGGGCGTCGCCGACGAGGACCTGGGTCACCTCGAGCGGGAGCGTCCGCTCGACGAGGAGCACCACCGCTCCCCCGGCGACGGCCGCGGCGGCGTGATCGTGTCCGTCGTGCAGGTCACCCGGGATGCAGCAGAAGGCCCAACCGGGCTCGACCCGCCGTGAGTCGTGGGTGATGCCGGCCACGGTCGTCGTGGGATCGCCCGTCACCACCGTGCCCCCGACCGCCGATGCGAGCTGTGCTGCCGTTCGCTGCGCCGCCACTGACCCGTGCCTTCCGGTGGTGTGCTCAGCCGCCGGAGCGGCCGGTGTCGTCCTGTCCGGACGATCCTGCACCACCATCGGACCCGGCCGGTGCCGGCTCGGACGCCGGAGCGGCCCGGACCCGTGTGGCAGGTGCCACGCCGACCGAGGACGGACCGATGCCCAGCTCGCGGATGCTCGTCCGGGCCAGGTCGGCGAAGACCGGGCCGGCCGATCCCGCACCCGAGCTGCCCTGTGGCGTGTCGAAGAGCAGGACGGTGATGGAGACCTGCGGCCGGTCCGCCGGCAGGTAGCCGGCGAACGTCGTCACGTAGTGGTACTGATCGTCGGCCCACCTGTAGTCGTCGTTGGGGTTCACCCGCTCCGGACTCGGCATGCGCCCCGTTCCGGTCTTGGCCGCCACGACGTAGCCCGGGATGGCGAGGTCCTTGGCGGTGCCACCGGTGACGACGGCCCGCAGGGCCCGGTCGACACGCTGGGCTGCCGCCTCGGACACCACCCGCCGCGACGGAGGCCGTTCCACCGCGGTCCGGGTCCCGTCCGGTGCCACGGTCGCGTTCACCAGTCGGGGCGCCACGTACTCCCCGCCGTTGGCGATGACGTTGTAGGCGGCCCAGAGCTGCAGGACCGTCGCCGACTGGAACGTCCCGATGGACGCCGCGGCCAGGTCCGGTTCGGTCCACCCGGCGACGTCGGGAAGCAGCCCCCCGCTCTCGGCCGGGTGCCCGACGTCGGTCGGCGATCCGAACCCGAAGTCGACGAGCGCCCGGTGGAGTCGCTCGGCGCCGACCCGCTGCCCCATCTGGATGGTGCCCACGTTGGACGAGTCGGCGATCACATCGTCGACCCGCATCTGCTCGGTGGGGTGCGGGTGGTGGTCCTCGAAGGTCCGGTCGGCCACGTCGATCCGGTACGGCACCGTGAAGGTGGTGTCGTCGTCGACCACCCCGTGCTCGTAGGCCGCCGCCGCCGTGACGAGCTTGAAGACCGAGCCCGCCTGGAACGCATCGGAGAAGGCGAGCGGACCGGATGCCAGGTCGACCTCGCCCGTGCTCCGGTCCGTCTCGGCGCCGGCCACCGCCAGCAGCTCACCGGTGGAGGGCCGTCCGACGACGGCGATGCCCCCGGCCGCTCCCGACCGGGCGACCCCGGCGGCCAGCATGCGCTCGGCCTCGTACTGCAGCGTCCGGTCGAGGGTCAGCTCGACGTCGTGGCCCGGTGTGGCGGCCTCCTGGACGCGCTCGGAGCCCACGATGGTGCGTCCGGTCTGGGATCGCTCGCCCTCGCGCCGCCCGTCCCGACCGGTGAGCACGTCGTCGAAGCGACGCTCGATCCCCCCCATCTCGGTCGGTCGGCCGTCGGCGTCGAGCGTGCCGATGACCCGGAGCCCCGACTCGCCGCCCGGGTGCACCCGCTCCGAACGGACCTCGACTCCCATGATCCCCTGGAGGTTCAGCTTCACGAGCTTCTTCCGGGCCACGTCCACCGCTGCGACCGAGACCCCCTCGGCGACCACGACGTGGTCGTCGTCCGGATCCGCCCGACCGAGGACTGCGACGATCCTCCGCTCCGGGATCCCGAGCGGCGGACCGACGGCCGTCGCCACGGCGGCGAGGTCCTCGGGTCCGTCCTTGCCGGCCTCGTGCAGCGCCTTCCGACTGAGGGCGACGTCGGCCTCGGGGACCGAGACCGCCAGGTCGACACCGTTCCGGTCGAGGATCGAGCCCCGCACCGCCGGCACGACCTGCTGGTACTCGCGCACCGCCTGACCGCGACCGGCCAGGTCGGGGGCGTCGCCGAGCTGCACCTGCACGAGCTTGGCGACCGTGAACGCGGCCAACAGGGCGAAGAACACGCCGATGATCCACCAGCGACGCGGCTCGACCAGCTGCTCGGCGTCCGGACGCCGGCGGCGGCGGTGGTCGTCGAGCTGGACGACTCGCGGTGAACGGGTCGACGGCCGCGTACGGGTGGCGGTCATCCGGCTCGGACCGGCATCCCGGACGCCGGTGCAGCGATCTCGGTGGCAGCGATCTCGGTGGCAGGGATGCCGGTGGCAGGGATCGGGGCGGAGGGGACCGCCGCCACCGGTCCGGGCTCGACCATGCCCGCCACGGCGGCTCGGCGGAGCATCTCGTCGGGCATCTCGGCCCGACTCAGCTCGACGATCAGCTCGCGCTGGGCGGCCTGAGCGCGTTCGAGGTTGGCGGCGAGCGCGTCGGCCTCCTCCTGCGCGGCGATCCGCTCGCCCTGGACGAAGACGCACAGCCCGCCGACGGCCAGCATGGCGACCGCACATCCGACGACGAGCGTCCGCCACCGGGCGGGAAGGGCTCGCGGCCCGGCCGACTCCTGGGGAAGCGGCCGGGCCGACGATCGGGCCGCCCGGGGGGATCGGACGGCGGCCCGCTGGGGAGATGACCTGCGAGAGCGGGGCGCCGCAGGTCGCGACGCCCCGCGCCGCAGCGCAGCACGGTCGAGGGTCTCGGCGCGGACGGCGCTCACGCCGGCTCACCCAGACGCTCGACGACCCGCAACCGGACGCTCTCGGCCCGCCGGTTGGACGAGATCTCCTCGTCCGTCGCGGTCCATGCGCCCCGCCGGATCAGGCGGACGGTCGGCTCGGCACCACACGCGCAGGGGAGGTCGGAGGGGCAGGTGCACCCGCCGGTGGCGGCCTCGCGGAAGGCGTCCTTGACCATCCGGTCCTCCAACGAGTGGTAGGCCAGCACGGCGAGGCGTCCGCCGGGCTGCAGGACCGAGATGGCACCGTCGAGCGCATCGGCGAGCTGGTCCAGCTCCGCATTGACCTCCATACGGATCGCCTGGAACGTCCGCTTGGCCGGATGCCCGCCGGTCCGGCGGGCCGCGGCCGGGATCGCCGCGCGCACGACCTCGACCAGGTGCGAGGCGTCACGGATGGGTCGGGCCTCGACGATCGCCCGGGCGATCCGGGGAGCGAAGCGCTCCTCGGAGTGGTCGCGGATGACCCGGACCAGCGAGGCGTAGTCGTAGCCGTTGACGACGTCGGCAGCGGTGAAGCCCTGCCGGCGGTCCATCCGCATGTCGAGCGGCCCGGACCCGCGGTAGGAGAACCCGCGCTCCTCGACGTCGATCTGGGGGGACGAGACTCCGAGGTCGATCAGCACGGCGGACACTCCTTGACGGTCGGGGGGACGGAGGGGGTCGGGGTGCTCCCGCAGGAGCGGAACGAGGTCGGCGAAGCCGCCCCGGACGAGCTGGGCGCGTTCGCCGAACGGTTCGAGCCGGCGGGACGCCGCCCGGAGGGCGACGTCGTCCCGGTCGATGCCGAGGAGGTGGAGGCCGGGGTGAGCGCCGAGCAGCGCGGCCGCGTGCCCACCCCCGCCGACCGTGGCGTCCACATAGCGGCCGTCGGGAACGACCGAGAGGAGCTCGACGACGAGGTCGACGAGCACGGGAACGTGGTGGAACGACTCATCGTCCACACGGCGTCCCCCCTCGATACGGTGTCCCCGCTCGGTCCGCCCAGTTCGGCGACGGGACCGCCATCACACGAACTCCAGGTCCGCCAGGTCGTCGGCCAGGGTCCGGCCGTCGGCGTCCGGGGCCTCGGCCTGGGCCTCGAAGCGCTCCCAGGCCGCCCGGTCGTAGACGTTGGCGTAGCTGCCGGAACCCACGATGACGACGTCCCGGCCCAGGCCGATCTTGGCCCGCAGCCGCGGGTTGATCGTGATCCGGTTCTGGGCGTCGGGCTGGATGGGCGAGACCGAGGCGAACAGGTACCGGAGCCGGTGGCGGTCCACCTTCCGGCTCTGCTCGACCTTGCGACGCCACCGATCCCAGCTCTCGTACGAGAACAGGCCCACGCACTCGGCGAGGTTCACCGCGAACCCGCCGTCCGCGTACGTGGACCTGAACGGCGCCGGCAGCACCAGCCGGCCCTTGCCGTCGAGCGTGTGCGCGAAGGTGTCGTACAGGTCCACGGTTCGTTCGGCTCGGGTCTGGCGCAGCGGGATGACGGGAGTGGAGTGCGGGCGGTCCTCGTCGACCCCCCGCACTCCACTTCAAGCCACTCTATGGGAATCCGCGCCACCTCACAACCCTTTCCGTGACGACGGCCACATCCGGGGCGCGCCGGGCCGGCCTGCCGGGGCGTGGCGGCCCCACGGCGACCGGGGGCGTGGCGGCCCCACGGCGGCGGGGCGATTGCGACCCCTCGGCGGCGGGGAACCGGGTTCGCTGCGGCGCTCAGGCCGGCAGGGTGCGGAGCAACGTGTCGAGCAGGCGCTCGGCGGCGTTCACGCCGTCCACGGCCGGGGCCACCCGGGTCCGCAGGGGCTCGGCCACCCGTGACGCCACGGCGGGGTCGAGCAGCCCGAGGAGATCCCCGGCGTCCCACCGGGTGTGGGCCACGGTCTGGAAACGGGCGGCCCAGCGGGTCCGACGCTGGGAGATCCCCACCAGCTTCTGCACCGCACCACTGCGCTCCACCACCACCTCACCCGGACCGACCGATGCGAAGCACGCGATCCGACCGGCGGAGCGATCGCCGAGCGACGAACGGTGCACCTCGAGGTGTCCGTCGGCCGCGGTCCAACCGGCACCACTCGCCAGCGCCGCCGACCACCAGTCGCCGACCCACCAACTCGCCCGCTCGACGTCGTCGTCGTGGAGCGGATCGCCCGCCGGGACGACGACGTCGACCCACAACTGGGCACCGGGTGCCAGGAACACCGCTCCCCCGCCGGAGCGTCGACGGACCACGTCCACCCCGCGGCGCCGGGCCGCCGAGTCGTCGACGTCCGTGGCCGCCTGGGTGGAGCCCAGCACGAGCGCCGGCCGCTCGACCGCATGGACCCGGACGATCCGACGAGCCTCCACGGGCGCGTCGTGGAGCGAGGCGGCGTCCCCCGTCCGTCGTTCGAGCGACCAACCGCCGGCAAGGCCGACCGGGCCGGTCCCCTGCATCCCGTCGCCGGTCACGCCCACCCCGGGCGCGGACCGCCCGCGCCCGCACCCGCGGCACCCGGTCGGGTCGTAGGCTCCCCGCCGTGAACGGGTGGGGACGACGCCGAGCGGCACGAGTGGTCGTGTTCGACCCCGACGACCGGGTGCTGCTCATCGAGGGCCGGGACCCCGCCGGGCGCGTGCCCGGGCAGTGGTGGGAGATCCCGGGCGGCGGCATCGACCCGGGTGAGGACTCCGCCGCAGCGGCCCGGCGCGAGCTCTGGGAGGAGGCCGGCATCCGGGACGCCGAACTCGGACCCTGCGTGTGGGTCCAGCGGGTCCAGTACACCTTCGGCGGCTGGCACTTCGACCAGGACGAGTTCATCCACGTGGCCCGCTGCGACGGAACGAGCCGAGGGCCCGGCGGGCTCGAGTACCTGGAGTCCGTGGCCTTCGGCGAGCAGCGCTGGTGGACCGTCGAGGACGTGCTGGCCCACCAGCCCCGCACGATCCCCTACCGCATGGTCGAGTTCATCGGGGACCTGGCCCTCGGGCGCGTCCCCGAGTCGCCCATCGACATCACCCCGGGGGACCACCACGTCGAACGCTGGCGATCGGCGGGCACG